>JBMOKS010000283.1:0-15144 GCA_049324355.1 Bacteroidota bacterium | reverse complement strand
CCGGTACGGCGCAATTCACGAATGGTAGCAGTACCGTGACGGGCACCGCTACACTGTTTACCACGGAACTTTCAGTAGGGGATGTTCTTATGCTGCAAACCAGTCCCGGTACCGTGCGTGGAATAGTTCAATCTATAACTGACAACACTACCCTGGTTTTGACTGCTAATGCCACAGCAACGGCCAGTGGCGGGTACGGGCGAAAGTATATCCCCAACACCAACGCGGATATCGTTACTATTGGTAATTCAAACCTTACCGATGCAGCCACAACGATTACGCTCGATATGAATGCGACTGTTAATTCGTTGAACGTCAATACGTCGTCCAGCCCCAGGAGTACCGCACAGGTGTTGACCCATAGTGGCACCAATTCGCTGACGATTCAAACCGATGCAACTGTTAACCAACCCGGTGGAGCAGCCACCGATTCATGGAATATCAACGCAGGTTCGGCCACAGTAGGGGGAACGTTGACCTTGGGAACCGCCATCAACAGCGGCACGCAGCTTACCCAAGTTACGATCACTACGGGAACGCTTACGGTTGGCGCCGATTTGAAATTTAATACATCCAATAACGGAGGTCGTGAACTGACGACGATCATCGACATGACCGGGGGCGCTGGCACTCTGAATCTTGGGCGAAATCTGATCTTTGTTAACAACCGCGGATTGCTGAGAGCCGGAACTTCAGGAAGTGTTTTTAACTATAACAGATCTGCCAGCAGTCAAACCATTGGTTTCCCAGCCAGCAATCAAGCAGCAAATCCCTGGGCCTATCATAACCTTTATTGTAACAATACCAGCAGCTCCGGTGTGACATTTTCAACCACCATCACCACCACCAATCTTACAGGCGATCTTCGCGTGCAGACCGGCACGCTTCAGCAGGGAAATCAGAGCATAACAGGTACAGGAACAAAGACCTTCCAGGTGGCGGCGGGTGCTACGTTCCAGATGACTGGCGATGAGGGATTCCCTACGGGTTTTGGCACATTCAATCTCGGATCTGCTACGCCGTTTGGTACCGTCATTTTCGAGAATTCTGTTTCGGTCAATGTTCCGAATTTAGCTTATGGCCACCTTCAGTTCCTTTCAGACCCTACATTTACTTTGCCGTCGGGCACGCTGACTGTGGCTGGTAATTGTACCGTCGGAAACGGAACCAACGATCCGCAGATCAATGGAGCAGGTGCGGGATCAATACTCACGGTGATTGGAAATATTTCTATTTTGGCAAACGGAAGGATCAACGCTGCAGACATAACCACCATTAACATTGGAGGCAACTGGTCGAACAGTGGAACGTTTACACAGGCAACGAGCACAGTCGTGTTTACCGGTGCCGGTCCCAGCCAGCCACAGACCATCGGAGGTACCGTGAGCGAAACATTCTATAACATTACGCTCAACACAGCGGCAGCATCAAACCTGGTGCGACTGACGAAGAGTACTACGATCAGCCAAACGCTGACACTGACACAGGGTGGCCTTGAACTGAATGGTAACATATTGAATGTTACACGTACAAATACCGGTGCAATCACTCGCACAGGTGGGTACGTAAAAAGCGAAACAACATCATCTCCCTATGGAGAATTGAACTGGACTATGGGTACGACCACGGGCTCTTACGTATTTCCATTCGGACAATCGGAGTCGCTTTATGTTCCGTTTACTTTCAACATTACATCAGCAGGAAGCCCCGCTGCCGGGTCTGTTTCGGTTGCTACCTATCACACTGGCGCTGATAACACGCCATTTCCTTCAGGCGTAACACACCTTAATCCCGGCGATAACAGCCCCAATGTTGTCGATCGTTTTTGGATCATCACCTTGAATAACTATACCACGACAAGGCCAACATCAACCATGACATTTGTAGTCACGGCTGCTGAAGTAGGTACGATAACCAACCTACAGGCACAACGCTGGAGCCCATCTAACGTATGGGATGCTCCCTCGGCAAGTCAAACCAACACTGCGACATCAGTCACGATCTCCGGCGTAAGTAGCTATTCGCCGTGGACATTGTCAGGCAACGGTTCGCCGTTGCCAGTTGAGTTTCTGAGTTTCGATGCCAAAGAAGGTATAGGTGTTGTGCGGTTGAATTGGATCACTGCAATGGAGATCAATAACGATTACTTTACCATAGAACGCTCAAAGAACGGAATACGTTTTGAGGAAGTGGCCAAGGTGGCTGGAGCGGGAAACAGTAGTCTCAGAAAAACCTATTCGTTCGTCGACGATGGGCCGCTCGGTGGCATATCATATTATCGTCTGAAACAGACGGACTTTGATGGGCACTTCGGTTACTCAGACGTGGTGATGGTGAAGATGCCGGAGACCAAGGTCGTTTCATTGTATCCTAACCCTTCCGACGGAACACATATTAACCTGCAACTGCCGGAAGTTCAGCGGGGCAGCCCGATCATCATCACCATATTTGACGTACTGGGCAGAAGTGTCTACAACAATGTTTCCACACCTGATGACCAGGGTGAGATCGCATTGGAACTAACCGACCGACTGGAAACCGGCACATACCTTGTGGTCGTGGAAGACGGGCTCAATCGGTCCATGCATCGTCTGGTGGTCCGGTAATGGAAAAATGGCTCCGTCATTATAGATTTTTGTCGGCCCTCTGCAGAAAGTTGTAAAAGTCTCATTTACAGCGCATTGTCATCTCGTTTAAAGTACTCTCATCGCCCCAACAGCCAACTATAGTTTTGCAGTGTTTGAAACTATAACTAACTTAACACCGTTAAGTAAAATATCAGTCTTTACAGCCATGACGATTGCCAATAGAAAAGAGCGCCAAAAGGAGGAGTTAAGAAGCAAAATCCTGCAAAGTGCCAAGGAACTGTTTATGGAGAAGGGCTTTGAAGACACGTCTATCCGAAATATTGCCGAACGTATCGAATATTCACCCACTACGATTTACCTCTATTTTAAAGACAAGGATGATATTTTCCATGCGCTTCATAGTGAAGGGTTTGCGCTCCTCAATCAATACTTCCGGCCGTTGACTCATGTCGCAGAACCTTTTGAGAGGCTCAAGGCCATTAATCGCGCATATGTGACATTTGCCAGGGAAAATGGAGAGTTCTACGATCTGATGTTCATCATTCGTTCACCAATGAATTCGTTATCTGAAGACGACTCCAAATGGGAAGAAGGTAATCGCGCCTTTGGTTTTTTACTCGACACGATTAACGAGTGTATCAAGAAAGGATACTTTAAAGGCATGAACCCTGAAATATTGGCTTTCACCACCTGGTCTATGGTGCATGGCATATGCTCGCTGGAGATCCGTAACCGATGCTCGGTCATCAGCGAGGAAAACCAGAAGAACCTTTCCGCAAAGGCCAGCAGCATGGTCATTGAAATATTGGAAAGAATGCATCAAACCTCACAATAAAAAATTTTGCTTTTCGACTTAACAGTGTAAACTAACTAATCAATGAAAACCTCAGCCATTAAATCAAAACTGTTTGGCCTCATCTGGAGCCTTTTAGTGTTGTTGCCCGGTTTTACGCAAGCCCAACCCGCTTTAGACGACTATGTGCGTGAGGGTTTGAAAAGCAATCTTGTCTTGCAGCAAAAATCCATATCGCACCAGCAGGCACAACAAGCGTTGCAGATTGCCCGCAGTTATTTTCTGCCCTCGGTAAACCTGCTGGCAGATTATACTTCCGGCGAAGGTGGTCGCAGCATTGCCATACCGGTAGGTGACCTGCTCAATCCGGTATACGCATCGCTGAACCAGATGACACAGAGCGATGCCTTTCCGCAGATTGAAAATGTCGAACAGAATTTTTTTCCAAAAAATTTTTACGACACCCGGGTCCGCACTTCCTTCCCGCTGGTCAACACCGACATACATTTGAATCGCACGATACGGGGGCAACAGGTAATGCTCAAACAATATGAATTGGAAGCGTACAAACGCCAGCTGGTAGCCGAAATTAAAACAGCCTACTTCAAACTGTTATCGGCAACCTCAGCCGTAAAGATCTATGAAAGTGCCGTTGCATTGGTAAACAAGAATGTTGAGATCAACGAATCGTTGCTCCGTCATGGCAAAAGCCTTCCAGCCAATGTTCTGCGTTCTAAAAGTGAAGCAGAGCGTGTTAAGGCCGAGTTGGTCAGCGCACAAAACAATGTCATAAACGCCCGGAAATATTTCAACTTTTTATTAAACCGAGACCTTGACAACGAAGTGAGCATCGATGATTCCACCATTGAAAATATGTCAATTTCAGCGGACGGGGCGTCAGCGGATGTACAAACCCGGGAGGAACTGCTATTGCTGAATACCGTACGCGAGATCAACCAATCCTCGCTTCGAATGTCCAGGTTATCGCGACTTCCTAAAGTGAATGCATTTCTGGATGTGGGTAGCCAGGCGAATGACTGGAAAGTAAACAATGACTCCAAATACTATCTGCTGGGTGTTCAATTGTCAATGCCGTTGTTCCAGGGCTTCCGTAACAATATCTCGATCCGCCAAAATAATCTCGAGATCAAAAAAACAGAGTATGATCTCGCCAATACCAGGAAGCAGTTGGAACTGTCGGCCTCGATCGCTAAAAATGAGGTGGCGATGACCCGTCAAAATTTTTCGGCCAGCCAGGAGCAGTTGAAGTCGGCGCAGAGTTACTTCAACCTCATCGAAAAAGGTTACCGCGAAGGTGTGAACTCCCTTATTGAATTTCTTGATGCACGCAATCAATTAACATCCTCGCAATTGCAGCAGAATGTTAGACGGCTAGAGATGCTAACAGCCGATGCCCGACTGGAACGCGAAACATCCGCTTACATTTTCGAAAATTAAAAAATTCAATCTCCCAAATATGAAAAAGAATACAATAAATATCATCATTACATTATCGTTGCTGACCGCTGCTTCGGTGGCGATGCAATCTTGTACGGATAGCAAAGGCAAAAGTCACGAAATTCCAAAATCTGCCGAGCCCATACCGGTGAAGGTGGTGCAACTTATGAGATCAAACGGCATAGATGTGATCACTGCATCCGGAAAGCTCACAACAGACGATGAAACAGTATTAGGCTTCAAGACCGGTGGCATTGTTAAGAGCGTACTGGTCAAAGAGGGCGATCCGATAAAAAAGGGGCAACTTTTAGCGACCCTGGATCTGACCGAAATTAACGCGCAGGTTGCGCAGGCTCACCATGCTTACGAAAAAGCACAACGGGATTTCACCCGTATAAGAAATCTCTATCAGGACAGCGTAGCAACCTTAGAGCAACTACAGAATGTGGAAACTGCACTGGCCGTGGCCAAAGAGCAATTTGAAGCAGCAACCTTCAACAAGAGTTTTTCAGAAATACATGCGTCAGCAAACGGATATGTGTTGAGGAAGTTCGCAAACGCGGGTCAGGTGGTCGGAGTTGGAGACCCCATTGTACAAACCAATGGCGCAGGTGAGGGCAATTGGGTTTTAAAGATCGGTGTCAGCGACAAGCAATGGTCAATCATTAAACTGAATAGTTCTGCCACAGTACAAGTCGATGCATTCCCCGGACGCATATTTAATGCTGTCGTGACAAGAAAGTCTGAGACAGCAGACTCACAGACCGGTGCATTTTCAGTTGAACTTCAAGTAAAGAGCGAGGGGGTAAAGTTCGCCAGCGGCATGTTTGGTTCTGCAACACTGTCATCCGGCCAAACAAAACCTTCATGGAGTGTTCCATACGAAGCTGTGCTTGACGCGAGCGGCCAAGAAGGATTCGTATTTATAACACCTGATGGAAAGACAGCATTCAAACAACCTGTGACCATCTCATCTTTTGATGGAAACAGCATCCGGATTGGTGAGGGCCTTGAAAATGCCACCACGCTCATCGTTTCCGGCAGTGCTTATCTCTCAGATCGTTCTCCTATCAGCATCGTTAAGTAACGGATTATGAAAATATCAGAGTACGCCGTAAAGAATTATCAGTTCACACTGATTATGTTTTTGATGGCCATAGCCTTGGGCGTTGCCACGCTCCTGACGATGCCACGCAGTGAAGATCCTGAGATAGAGGCCCCTCAATATGCTATTGTCGTGGTTTATCCAGGCACCAGTCCAAAGGATATGGAGGAGTTGGTGGTCGATCCGGTAGAGGAAAAGATCAACGAATTGGACGACATGAAGCGGATCAAGACCACGATCAGTGATGGGTTGGCCGTTATCCGTGTAGAGTACAAGTACGAAAGCGACCCTGACGAAAAATATCAGGAACTGGTGCGTGAGGTGAATAGTCTCCGTCAGGAACTGCCGCGCGATATCTTTAGTATTGAGATCAATAAATTCCAGCCATCGGATGTGAATATCATGCAGGTGGCGCTCATCTCTGAAAATGCTTCGCGTGCAAAACTTAAAGTCCACGCCGAAGCGCTAAAGGATGAACTTGAAAAAGTATCTCAGCTCAAGAACGTGGAGATTCAGGGGCTTCCCGAACAGATCGTGAGAATAGATTTGAGATTGGAAAAGATTGCGCAAATGCGCATTCCGCTGGATGCTATTATCGGCTCTTTGCAGAGCGAGATGGCCAACATTCCGGGTGGGAGCGTAGTGGCTGGAACCAAGTCGTTCAGCATTAAAACAAGCGGCAATTACACCGGGCTGGAAGAGATTAAAAACACCATCGTATACGCAGCCAACGGCAAAAACGTGTTGTTGCGCGATGTTGCCGATGCGAGTATTACGTTTGACGAATCAAAACACATCACCAGGTTAAATGGTCACCGGTGCCTGTTTGTCGTAGCCGCACAAAAGCCGGGATTGAACATTACACAAACTCAAAAAGTTTATAAGCCCGTACTGGAGGCTTTCCAAGCTACGCTTCCGGCGAACATCGATATGGCGCATCATTTCGATCAGGCTGATAACGTTAATGGACGCCTGGCCGGATTAGGAAAAGATTTTCTGATCGCCATCTTGCTGGTTTCGATCACGCTGCTGCCATTGGGGATGCGGGCGGCCACCATCGTGATGATATCTATTCCCTTGTCATTGGCCATCGGGCTGGTGCTATTGAATTTGTTGGGTATCAGCCTTAACCAATTAAGTATAGTAGGGTTGGTTGTAGCCTTGGGTCTGCTGGTTGATGACAGCATCGTGGTAGTGGAAAACATCGAGCGATGGATGCGCGAAGGCCACTCGCGATTGGAAGCCACCTTGAAAGCCACGAAACAAATTGGCCTCGCAGTGGTTGGGTGTACCGTTACGTTGATCATTGCCTTCATGCCGTTGGTGTTCTTGCCGGAAGGCGCTGGTGATTTTATACGTGGCTTGCCGCTGGCCGTGATCATGGCTGTGCTGGCTTCGATGCTCGTATCGCTCACGGTTATCCCTTTTCTTTCAAGCCGGATGTTGAAGAGTCATGCCGATGCAAAGGGTAATATTTTCATGGTGGGCCTGCAAAAACTTATTCACGGAAGCTATTCACGCCTTCTCGATCAGGCATTGAAACATCCGGTTGTGACTACCATTGTTGCCGGCGTAATCTTTATCGGCTCGTTGCAGCTTTTCCCAGTGATCGGTTTCGGATTGTTTCCGGCCTCAGAAAAGCCTCAGTTTGTCATTAATACCATTACGCCGCTACAGACCAATATTGAAAGCACCGATGCTGTAGCCAAAGAAGTCGAGTCGGTTTTAAGCAGAATACCCGAAGTGACATTTTATGCTACCAATGTTGGCAAGGGCAACCCGCGGGTTTATTATAACGTGATCCAGGAAAACGAAAGATCAGACTTTGCGCAGACCTTCGTTCAACTGGATGACCACATCTCTCCGGAGAAAAAACTGGCTATCATCAACGAGTTGCGGGAAACGTTTAAACATTACCCCGGAGCCAAAATTGAAGTGAAGAATTTTGAGCAGGGACCACCCGTGGTGGCGCCGGTAGAAGTGAGACTATTTGGTGATAATCTCGATAGCCTGCGCGCATATGCTGCGCGTGTTGAAGACCTGTTGGAACGCACCGAGGGTACATTGTACGTCAACAACCCGGTGAGCAATTTGAAAAGTGACATGCGTGTAGTGATCAATCAGGAAAAAGCCAGAATGACCGGCATCAATACAGTGGATATTGACCGCACGATCAGGCTGGCAGTGGCGGGACTCGATATGGGCAATTTTTCAGATGCAGAAGGAGAAGACTACAACATTCGCCTGACAACGCCTAAGAACGAGCGGGCAACCTTGGCGTCGCTCGACAATCTGTTTGTGAACAATCGGCAGGGTGTGCCTGTCCCACTCGAACAAATTGCCTCGCTGCAACTGGAGACTTCACCGCTGAGTATAGACCACTATAATAAAACACGCATGGTTTCGGTATCGGCTTTTGTGCAGAAGGGATATTTGAATGATGAGGTGATCGAGAAAGTAGTGAGAGCAATGGATGGCCTGAAATTGCCCGAAGGTTATAGCTTTATGATGGGAGGAGAGGTGGAAGCCAGTAACGAATCCTTTGGCGGCCTGGGAATGATCATCATTGTCACCGTATTCATGTTTGTAGCAGTGCTGGTGCTTATGTTCAAGACCTTTAAAAGTATGTTGATCGTGCTGAGCGTGATTCCGCTAGGTATTGTCGGGGCCGTTCTGGCGCTGTTGGTCACCGGCAATCCGTTATCCTTTGTGGCCATCATCGGTTTGATCGCGCTGGCAGGTGTTGAGGTGAAGAATTCCATCTTATTGGTGGATTTCACAAACCAGTTGAGGCAACAGGGCAAGTCGGTCGATGAAGCTATTCGCGAAGCTGGCGAAGTTCGGTTTCTGCCCATCGTATTGACATCGCTGACGGCCATAGGAGGTTTATTGCCAATCGCACTTTCTGTGAATCCACTGATCTCGCCGTTAGCCATTGTATTGATCGGTGGTCTCATCAGTTCTACGCTCCTGTCGCGCATCGTAACACCGGTAGTTTATAAACTTATTCCTCCAAGAATAGCATAAACAGACATCATCAGGGGAAAGGCCTGGCCCATCATCATTCGATCGAATGATGATGGGCTTTCTTATTTAGTCGTCAGCTAGTGCCGGTAAGCTTGAGAAAAATAACTCTACCATCTCAGCGACAAACCATATTTTCAGGCGATCCTCGAAAATTTTTGGTAACTTTTATGAAAGACTTGACGACGAACTCCATTCACCATTTTAAATAGCGCATATGGAAGTTACGGGAGCCATTGATATAGGCGGCATTGACACAGAGATCGGGCTCGTCAGCAAGGCCGGGGAATGCCAACAGAAAGCAAGGATCATTACGGGCCAATTCAAAGACGCTCCAGTCTTCATTAAAGAATGTGCCAAAATAATCAAAGATCTCGAAGCACAAGGGGACTTCAAGGTTAAGGCTGTTGGTGTGGCTGCGCCTAATGGGAATCCAAATAAAGGAACCATCCAGAATGCTGTGAACCTGCCATGGAAGGGCATTATTCCTTTTACAGAGATCATGCAAACACATCTCAATGTCCCCGTTGCGCTGACCAACGACGCCAAGGCCGCCGCCATCGGCGAAAAACTTTTTGGCGGAGCCACGCAGATGAAAAATTTCATACTCATTACATTGGGTGCCGGACTCGGCAGCGGCATCTACACCCACGGACATTTATTGACAGGTCATCTCGGACTCGCAGGAGAAATGGGACACATGATCGTTCAACACGATGGTAGGATGTGTAATACCAAACGAAAGGGATGCCTGGAAGCTTATGCTTCGGTAACCGGAATAAAACGTACGGTCTTTTCACTGCTGGCCGAATCGGTGCAAGAAAGTCAGCTGCGCAATTTTTCTTTTAAGGAATTGACGGGAGAGCAAATTTCGGTGGCTGCACGTCACGGTGACGTTATTGCGCTTCAGGCGTTCGATATCACCGCAAAATTTCTGGGCAAGGCCCTGGCAAATGTGATCTCGTTGTTTGATCCCGAAGCCATTTTTTTCGCAGGAGGCCTTGCTCACGCCGGTGATTTGTTATTGAAACCTACGCGGAAATATATCGACGAAAATGTTTTCCCCGCCTTCGAGGGAAAAGTGCCTTTACTCATCTCATCGTTACTGGATGCGAATGGCGGAATGATCGGCGCATCTGCGCTGGCTTGGGAACAATACCGGTTAAAAACGAGGCTATGAATTCCCCAAAGCTGCGATGCATCATTTCCGCAACAGTGAAAGATCTTCTGTTATCGAGATCAGGTTCCGCTAGTCGAAACTATTAGGGCGGATTGCAGGTACTGAGCTGGACGGGTCTGGTTTTTATCCGTTAATAGCACATGAGGATATTGATCTTCGGAGCCTCGGGTGCCACGGGACACAATCTGGTTTTACAAGCAATTAAGCAACGGCATGAAGTCACTGCGTTTGTGCGATCCACCTCCAGGTTACGCGTCCGTCACGAGGCCCTGTCTATTTTTCAGGGTGATGTACTGAATTATCAACCCGTTGAAGATGCGATTGAAGGGCATGACGCCGTGTTGTGTGCGCTGGGTGCGGCCCATCCGTTCAAGCGTGACCTCGTGCTGATCAAAGGCATTCGTAACATTACCCTCTCCATGATGAAACTTTCCGTGAAACGTTTTATTTATTTGTCGTTTCTTGGCGCGGATGAAGATCGCGAGGAACTCGGCTTCGTAATGAACATCCTCACACCGCTGATATTAAAGAATATTATCAAGGACCATCTCGAAAAGGAAAAGATTATCACCAAAAGTGAATTGGATTGGATCATCGTGCGGCCACCAAAATTAACCAACGGCGTGTTTACCGGAAAATACCGGGACGGAGAGCACATCAAGCCCCGCTCTTTCTTTCCTACGATCTCCCGAGCCGATGTGGCTGACTTCATGCTGAAGCAATTAACAAGTCAACAATATGTTCACCGGACGCCAAGGATCATGCATTAGCGCACTATTGACGAAGATCTACGCTGCCGAAGATTTGCTCATTTTTAATGCCCAATAAATTCCTTTTACGTTGGCCTTCCATCGCGGAAGCAGAAAGACAATAATCGTTTCTTCAACTAATTCAATGGACGTTACGATCAGCGACGCGTAGAATAAGGGATAAATTATTTCTTCCAGAAAGAATACCGATAACAGAAATATTCCTGTAACGACGGCTGCGATCTTGGCAAGGTAGGTGTGGAAGCTGGTGATCTTTTTGTACCGGATCAGGGATGTCGAGAACTGAACGAGAAATAACACCAATGGTATCATGATCAGCGTCAATTCTTCTTTGATAAAATCAAATTGTACTACAAACATTCCGACGACGCCAGCCAGAACCGTAAGATCATCGCCGATGGAGTCCAGCTTCGCGCCGAGAACGCTTGTAGCGTTATATTTTCTGGCGAGATATCCGTCGATTGCGTCGGTGGTCAGACTGGCGAGTAGCAACCATTTAAAAACGTCCATATTTTGCATGATGATAAAAAAGATCAACAGCGGAAATGTGACAATGCGATAAAGCGTGATCATGTTCACCACCCGAACCGCCGTGCCTGACTTGAACAATAATTTATTGATGCTTTGAGTTCTTCTTTCTTTCATGGACTTCGATGCAATTAATAGCAACATTATCGGCATTTTAAAATCTTATGCCTGGCACCACCGGCAGTTTGCCATGAGATTTATAAGGCTGCTGGGATTCGCTTGATCGCACCGCACTGCTGTATAATTTTCCCCACCGGGTAGATTATTCAACAAAAAAACAGCCTCTGTGAAAAGGCTGGTGTAATATCATTAATTCGGGGCAAGATTTTCTAAAGGTGATAACGCTCCTCCTGCTCGTTTTCCGTTAGCCATAATTCGATCAACTCAGCTGGTAGCTGATCGACAATGTCTTTGATCTCACCAATAGAGACATGCCGGCGTAATACGCGAATGACAGCCTTGGTTCTTTCAATTGCTTTTTCATCATGCCCGAAATCCTGCGGGGCAGTACGTGGATTTTGCAACATCAGGCATTCAACGAATTCATCCATGGAGCGTATACGGTTCTTACTGCTAAGATGCCAGCCGTTTACGTAGATTGCTTTCAATATCATCGGTAGCTGCGAAATAAGGTGTAATGATTCCTCGGGAGAAAGAAGATCACGTAAAGTGTGCAGTACGGAGACCATAATCCTGTCAGCCTGATCGATGTTAGCCGGATCGCCAAGCTCTGAAGCAACTTCTTTCACGAATTTGTGCGCCTCGTGGGCATATTGTTCGTACTTCATAAGGCTCTGGTTTAATGTTATACTACGTGACCTGTCATGAAAAAAACCATTCCATTGCGTGCAGGAACAATTTTTAAGGGTCACGATAAATATTTCGGCCTATTGCAAACAGCTGCGTAATAGTTTAATTACACCCATTAAACACATGGATATGAGCAAGAGAAAAAAGAATATCGAAGATTTTTTTACTGAGTATGAAACGAACTTCAAAGATTCTATTGCGGGCAGGTTGTCAGACCTGAGTGGCATCATGCAACATGCTTTTGCAGATTATATTATTGAATCGACCCCAGCGGGAGTGAGCTGCATCAAGAACGACGAGACATTTCTTAAGAAGATCAGGCAAGGGCAAGATTTTTACCGCAGCATCGGCTCCAAGGCTATGAGCATTGTCTCAAAAGAGGTCACGTTGCTCGACGACTTCCATGCGATGGTAAAAATCTACTGGCGGTATGCATATGAAAAAGAGAACAGGTCAGGCGCCATTGATTTTCATACCTTCTATTTCGTCAGGGCAATTGGTTCAGACATTAAGATTTTTGGCTATATCGCAGGCGATGAGCAAAAAGTCCTGAAAGAACATGGATTGATCGAGCGCGAATTATTAACACAATAATATTTAACGAGCGATTTACCCACGCATATTGAGGCCAATACATCAGCAAGGCGTAATCACGGCATTTCAATGGTCGTTGGCCTCAGGTAGAGGCACGAACACGATAGCCGGCAGGCTTTAATTTCCTTAATATTTGTATTTTTTGGCAGTAAGTACTCTGATGAATTATGTAAAAATCAAGACATTTTCTCTTGTAATGGACTATAAAGGTACACTAAAAATGATGCCACATTAATAGCATTTTTGCCTATAATTATCGTTTGCGTTAATATTTTTTTATTATTTTTCTGTGCAAATATTACATTAGTTTGATTTATACCATATAAAGTATAAATTTGAACCAATCCCTAATCCATGAAAAGAATTAGTTGGCTTTCTTTTCTGGTTTTCTTGGCCATGGCTTGCCAAGACCAGATCGCCCTCGAGGAGGAGCAGAGCAAATCCCTTCAAAAAGCCGGAACCAAAAATTCTTCTAATGCAAGAGCCCTTACTGAAAATGGTGTTGGTTGTGGTGAGATCAGAGCCTATCCGCTGATTGCCAATGGCGTTGAGGTGGGTAGCGTGACCATGTCGGTAGACGACGCCGGCCTCAACATCAGCTACGACCTTTCAAGCAGCGAGTGGTTCTTACTCGATGTAAAAGCATTTGCAGGAGATTGTAATGCTATTCCCGATCCGGGTAACTTTCCTCATCAGGTTTCTTTCAACTTCGACGATGAAGTGCGCTCCTTCTCCTTTACCATTCCTTGGGAAAATCTTCCGGATTGCGGATGCATAGAAGCTCTTGCGACAGTGGGAAGATATAATCCGAGAACCAGTGTTATAGACAGCTTCCCGGCAGGCGTTCATTCTGATTATTGCAACTGCGACGAACCAGAACAACCTACTGACAGCCTGGAGTGCGACGGAACCATCACACAACTCGTAACCGCCAATGGAGCACAGCAGGGGACCGTCACCATGAACTTGTCTGACTCTGTTGTCTACGTGTCTTATGACCTTTCATCCAGCGAGTGGTTTATGTTGATGATATCCGCTTCCGCCGGAACCTGCGGCGACGGCGCACCGCAAGGATTCAACCACGATGTGCAGTTCCTGCTTGACGACGAAGTTCGCTCACACTCATTTGAAATACCTTTATCGAAATTACCCGAATGCGGATGTATACAAAGCATGGTGGTCATTGCGAGATTCAACCCTGTGACCAGCCAGATCGAAACCCGCCAGTCGGTGGTCAATGCCACATATTGTAAGTGCGAAGAGCCGAACGATGGAAACCTACGTACGCAAACGCAGGGAGGCTGGGGTGCACCACCCAATGGAAATAACCCAGGAGCGTACCTGCATGCTAACTTTCTTTCGGCTTTCCCGAATGGTTTGGTTGTCGGATGCAATTATACGATCACGCTTACTTCGGCACAGGCAGTGACTGACTTCCTGCCGCAGGGCGGAACACCGTCTGCACTGAAGAAAAATTATGTCGATCCAGTGGACACACCAAAACATCCGAATAATCCCAAGAATACATTGGCGGGCCAAGTGGTAGCCCTTCGTCTGTCGGTCGGATTCGACAACTGGGATGAAGATTTTGGAGAGTCCAACACTGACCTCGCCGATGCAACGATCACCCAGGGAACCTTCGCTGGATGGACTGTAGCTCAAGTGCTGGCCGAAGCCGAAAAAGTGTTGGGTGGATGTGCGTCATCCTACAGAGCAGCCCAGCTCAACGATGTAGTTACGGCCATCAATGAAAGTTTCGTTGATGGAACTACGAATACGGGCTTTCTAATCACCCATTAGTTTTAAAGCCTCTTTAAAAAGAAAAGGCCCCTTTCGAAAGAACGGGGCTTTTTTGCTGTTATCTATGTGTAGGCTGGGATCTTACTGTCTGGTAATTGTAATTAAGATCAAAACGTCCTGACTAATGATGGAGATCAAAATCTGTAAGTGAAAAACAGTTTAACCCAATGCCACCATCTTTTTTAACTGCGAATGTGTTAATTCTTATAGAAACCATGATCATCAATTTCAATGGAAGGCTTACGTTCGCTCAGCCAGAAAATAAATATCAGAAACGGAGATTTTTGTAGTAAAAAGGTACTTCTAGCTGTAGCCATAGTACAGTTCTAGGGGAAGCTTGTGAAACAAAAGTGTTTCTATGGACTTAAATTTCAAATCTTACATCATGCCGGTCAGTCGAGTCTCACGTCAGCGATCCTTTCGCTTCCGGCTCAGGGTTGCTCAAATAAAATTTCAGCCCCCCAATTCATTTCCTGGCAGAGCATACCGGTAGT
>JBMOKS010000282.1:0-2226 GCA_049324355.1 Bacteroidota bacterium | reverse complement strand
AAACAGCGAATTGACGAATGACTAAAAAAAATCCAGTATCAAGCATCTGGTATCCTGCAGCCATCAAACTGATAAAATAGTGAGCGAGGGAACTTCGGAGATCTTGCAGGGAAATCTACATTCCCAGGGACTGGTTTTCCTGAGAGGCTAGTTCGAGTATTTTCTCATACTCAGCTGCGGTGAGATCGTTGAAGAAATAGTGAACGGGATCGACTTGCGAGCCGTTGATCAACACTTCATAGTGAAGGTGGGGCGCTGTTGACATTCCCGTGTTACCGACGTAGCCAATCAGATCGCCGCGTTTTACATTTTGACCCTGGCGCACAGCGAATTCGTGCATGTGTGCGTATCTTGATCGGTAGCCGAATCCGTGATCGATCTCTACCACTTTTCCATAACCGCTGAACCTGACATCCACCACGGCAACTTTGCCATCGGCCGTGGCATAAATGGGTGTGCCGATGCTGGCTGCGAAGTCAATGCCGGTGTGCATTTTCTTCACCTTATAAACAGGGTGGATGCGGAGCCCAAACCCGGAAGCGAGGGCAATTAATTGTTTATTGGATACCGGTTGGATGGCCGGGATGGCGGCGTAAAGCTTTTCCTTCTTTTCGGCCAGTTGAACAACTTCGTCCTGCGATTTAGATTCGATGTAGATCTTCCGACGTAGTTTGTCCACACGTTCATAGAGATCTAGTACAAGATCTTTATTGTCAAGGCCTTTATCTTTGATGTCTGCGTAACGGTCTGCACCGCCCACGCCGGCATTGCGCACGGACTTTTCTATTGGCTCGGCACCCAGTACAACGCGATAAATATTATCATCGCGGTGTTCAATGTTGCTCAAGATGTTGTTGAGTGTCTCAACCTCTTTGTCGAGGTTCTGGTAATAATATTTAAGTTCTTTGACTTCGTTGGTCAGTAGAAGTTCCTTGGGGGATTCGAAGTAGGAGAAATAAAAAATAACGATAACAGTGGCCATTATGGCAACGAGTGCGGTTAGTCCCAGAGCATTTAAAATAATGTCACTGGTTTTGGTGCGAACACGCTCGTATTTACAGGTTTCAGTGTCGTAATAATACTTGATCCGTGCCATAAAAAATAACCTACAATTATATGGGTTGAGGGCGAAATGGCTTCATTACGGCCTCATTACACTCGATAAACGGCCCTTCCAGCAGGTCAATGCAATAGGGGATAGCCGGAAAAACTGCATCCAGGCATTGCCGGATGGCTTTTGGTTTCCCAGGCAAATTTACGATTAAAGTTTTATTTCTAATGCCCGCGGTCTGCCTGGAAAGGATAGCCGTTGGTACGTATGTAAGACTTTTAGCCCTCATTAATTCCCCAAAACCGGGCATCATCTTGTCACAGACAGCCTCTGTGGCCTCCGGAGTGACGTCTCTTTTGGCCGGCCCGGTGCCCCCGGATGTAATAATCAGGCAACAATTGCGCTGATCGGCCATGTCGATCATAGTTTTTTCGATCAGGTCCTGCTCGTCCGGTATGATCGCATACTCTTTTTCCCAAGGACTTTTTAAATACTCTTTAAGCGTCTGTACAATAGTTATGCCTGGTGTATCTTCGTAAATACCTTTGCTGGCACGGTCTGAAATATTGATAATTCCTATTCGGATCATACACGGTTGGGGGACCCTGATAACGACTCACGGATATTGGATCCGTGATGCCGGATATTGGATTCAAGCTTCAAATTAACGTCCGGCGTCTGACTTCTTCCGTCCTTTCTTAAAAACCTGCCTGCCCTTATTGATGCCCTTGCGGATTTCCTTTTGCCGATATGATGGCAAAGTGAGTATTTCTTTACACTCTACAGAGCAACATCCATCGAATTTTTCCGAGCAGGCCTTACATTGAATGAAAAGCAGGTGACAACCGTCGTTCTTGCAATTGGTGTGATCGTCGCACGGCGCGCCACACTGATGGCATTTGGCAATGATGTCGTTGGTAATGCGTTCGCCGAGGCGTTCGTCGAATACAAAATTTTTGCCTATAAATTTATTTTCCAGCCCCAGTGCCTTCACGTCTTGCGCATATTTGATAATACCACCTTCGAGCTGAAAAACATTTTTGAAGCCCTGGTGTTTCATCCACGCACTCGCCTTCTCACAGCGAATTCCGCCTGTGCAGTACATGAGCAAATTTTTGTCTTTCTGATCATCCATGATATTCTTCACCACCTGAAGTTCTTCGCGGAAGGTGTCG
>JBMOKS010000281.1:9546-20015 GCA_049324355.1 Bacteroidota bacterium | reverse complement strand
AATGGATGGGAGACCTGGTGATCGTGTCTATTTTCCGCTATAAACTTCTGCTATGAAAAATTTGAAGAACTTATGGTGGGCTACCGTCTTTTTGTGTGTGTTTTCGGCACATGGGCAAACTCCAACTAACTCAGTTATTCCGGTTCGAGGATTTTGTATCGTCGCGCCCAGACCCGATCAACTCGACGCCTTCATTCAGTTTCTTAAAAAAGAACTCGTGCCACGCCAGGTGAATACCCTGATATTGCGTGTAGACTATAACTATCAGTTTGAAAGTCACCCCGAGCTACGCGACAGTATTGCCCTGTCAAAGGCAGACGTTAAAAAACTGCTGCAGGTTTGCAAAGAAAACAACATCAGCATCATCCCTCAGATCAATTTGCTGGGGCATCAGTCTTGGGCTAACAGACTCAATAATCTGCTAAGGGCTTATCCGCAGTTTGACGAGACAGCCCATATCAACATGCCAGAGAAGTATGCCTGGCCCAATGACGATGGGTTGTATTGCAAAAGTTATTGCCCGCTCCACCCTGACGTGCATCAGGTTGTTTTTGCTCTTGTGGACGAGATCTGCAATGTGTTTGAAGCCAAAGCTTTTCACGCCGGCATGGACGAGGTGTTTTACATTGGCGACGCGCGCTGCCCTCGTTGTGGCGGAAAAGACAACGCCGAACTATTTGCCGGTGAGGTGCGAACCATACGCGATCATCTGGCACAACAAAAACGCGAACTCTGGATCTGGGGCGATCGTTTGCTCGATGGCAAAACGACGGGTCTTGGCATGTGGGAAGCCAGCATGAACAACACGCACAGGGCCGTCGACCTTATTCCAAAAGACGTGATGATATGCGATTGGCATTACGAGCGTGCCGACAAAACCGCGGTCTATTTCGCGATGAAAGGTTTTCGCGTAGTGACCTGCCCATGGCGCAATCCGGCGGTAGCTATACAACAATTAAACGACATGATCAATTTTCGCCAAACCGCCACAGCTGTGATGCGCGAGAATTATCAGGGCATCGTGCAAACAGTATGGTCGGACGTGGGTAGTTTTATGGATGGATATTATGCGAAGAAGAAGGACACCCAGGGTGGTGCGAATACGCCGTGGGAATGTTTTAAAGTTTTGTTTGACAAGATCAAATAGTTCCTGGTTTCTCGTTCCTGGTGGCAGTTCCCTGGTTTGAGATTTGAAGTTTCCTGGTTTTAACAATTTAACAATCTCGGAACCTGTGAAAGCATGGTGGCCGGCTTCAAGTTTATCTCGATTCACTCGTGGGTATCGGTCGACGGTGTTATTTCAAAAAACTCTAAGCGTTTTATCACTACCGGCATTAAATCATTTAGTTTGTCTACCGAGGAAATGTACCCGTCTGGAAGCGCCAATATTGAAATTGAAAAAACTCTTATGCAAGTAGGCCCAATGGTGAAAGTAAAAATAAAAAGAGAGGGAACCGGGGATGTCACAACACAACGTGTAGTAACTATGCAGCAGGAAGGCTGAACGAAAAATTGCTTCCCTTCGCTACTTCGCTTTTGACTTCTATAGATCCTCCCTGCGCCTCGATAAATTCTTTGGAGATGGCCAATCCTAAACCTGTACCCGAGGGCGTTCCGGGTACCTGAAAGAATTTTTCGAAAAGCCTGTTTAAGTATTGTTTTTCGATGCCAGGCCCAAAATCCTCAACCGAGAAAATGGTCTTTCCGTTTTTTACTTCGCACGTAAGGACGACCTTTCCATTTTCCGGGCTATATCGTATCGCATTGGTCAGAAGATTGACCAGCACCCAGGTCGCCTTATCTGAGTCGGCTTGAATAAAAATATCATCCATTACGTGGGTTTCTATTTTCACTCTTTTCCGTTCAGCGTGAAACTTTACGGCTTCCAGCGCCAGGCGAACAATATCTTTTGAATCGGTTCTTTTAATATTCAGTTTGATATTGCCAGTTTCCACCTGCGAAACGTTTTGCCAACACCGGCTATCATACCAATGTATATCTTGAACTTTCCGCGTTTGGACTGACGGATAAGATTTAAAAAATGCTGAACCGATTTTTCCTTCTCGTCCATAGTTCTTCAGAAGTGAATACATAGCGAGGTTGTAATGCAAGTATTACTTTTCACTAAGTTGTCGTCGCGCACAAAGACCGGATCCTTACTCATCATATTTCGAAGCTCTACCCGCCACAGGGCATGCGATGATATTTTAACATCGAAATTACTTGACAAATTCGTTGTCTTAAAACCATTGGGCGTGCCGGTCGGGATAATTACTCCACCCTCGTCGTCATAGTACTCGGCACGGAAATCCATCGAGGCCTTGTCGTTTATCGTTAAGCGCGCAATGACAATCGCGGAAAACCACGAATTATAGGAACTGCTCTTCGGCGCTGCGTGCTGAAAACCATTATCAATACCAACGGTAAATCCTATCTTATTGCTCACCTGAAGTATGGCATACAAGTTATGAAAGTAACGCATAAGCCTGGCGCTGTCGGGCGAATCCGTTCCGATAAACGTGCTGCTGTTGATAAGTACTTTATCGGTCGGCTTGTAGGTGACCTGTGTACCAAACGAAGGAAGCGAATTTCCCGGTTGCCTGTGAATCCTTTGCCAGCCATTCAGAAAAAGTCCGGCAACAAACCACTTTTCGTTATCGGAAGTGTAAGACACCTTAACACCGGATTCAAAATACGGCGTATTATCAGCAAGAATACTTCTCGTCAGATTCCAGGAATCCTTACCTATAGCACTTTCAAATCCAATGTGCGAAGCAAAAATGCCTGCGTCAACCCATAGATTCTTGTTCGATGAAAGTTTCACGCCAACATTCGCTTCAAAAATGTTTCTCAGTACCCCTGGTTCTTGGGCGAGATTCGCGTTGGCATACGTTCCGGTCATTATCGCCATATTCGCACGCAGCGACTCTGAACTGTATGTCCCTTTCAAGAAGCCAAGGTTAACATTAACCTCATTGTGCCTGTTAAAAGAATAAACAAACGGAGGACGGTTACTGTCTTCAGGCTTATTAAAATCGTACACGTAATACGTTTCGATATATCCGCTCCAGGAAAAAAAGGGAGAACTGTTTTCCTGGCCAAAACCCTTCAAGCATAAAATCGAGGCGCAAAAAAGAATCGATAACTTTTTCATTCTTTGTAGCAAAATTATGAATGTTACTATTTCAATTGATCTAAGGTAATATTCAGTCGCAGCACGTGTACACGCAACGTACCCATTCCCAACCACGGCTTTTCGATATGACCTTTCACTAAAGTAACTAGTTTTTCCTTGCTGACATTCCTGACACGCGCGATCCTGTCGACCTTGATCATTGCGGCTGCCGGCGAAATGTGCGGATCAAGCCCTCCGCCAGACGCTGTCACCAGATCCACAGGAATATCTTCCTTTTTTATCGTTGGGTTATGAGCGAGGAAAATGTCTATCCTGGTCTGTACCTGCACCAGGTAATCCGGATTTGTTGGTCCATTATTGGATCCGCCGGCACTCGCTGCATGGTAGTTGACAGCCGAAGGCCTGCTATTAAAATATTTGTCATCGTCAAATTTTTGACCGATAAGTCCGAATCCCACTAATTTACCGTTCACCGTTATTTCGTCACCCATTCCCTTATTAGGGGCAGCGACTTTTGCAATGGTGGTAATAAGCAACGGATAAAGTACGCCAAACATTATGATTGTAATCAGCGTGATCTTTAATCCAATAATAAAATGATTTTTCATGATCAGTCTCTCCTTTAAATAAGTGGCGCAATAATAAAATCGATCAGTTTGATTCCGATGAAGGGTACGATAATTCCTCCAATGCCATAGATGAACAAGTTACTGCCAAGCAAGGCGCTCGCGCCAATCGGTTTGTAGGCAACTCCACGCAAGGCAAGGGGGATCAGTATTGGAATAATAATGGCATTGAAGATCACCGCAGAAAGTATTGCACTTTCCGGGCTGGCCAGGTTCATAATGTTCAACGCCTGCAACCCCGGTATGGAAGACATGAACAAGGGCAGGTACGATCGCAAAATATTTGGCCACATCGTTCGCGATAGAAAATGTTGTGAGCGTACCGCGAGTGATCAGCAATTGTTTCCCGATCTCCACCACTTCAATAAGCTTGGTGGGATCGTTGTCGAGGCGTCCGCTTCTTCAATGTATCCTTATTTTTGATCTCGCCGCACCGGTGAGGGCTCCCTCGGCATGACCGAACAATTCGCTTTCCAGCAGATCTTTTGGAAACGCGCTGCAATTCAATGCCACGAAGGATCTCGATTTACGCGGACTTTCATAGTGAATGGCCTGGGCGAAAACTTCTTTGCCCGTTCCTGTTTCACCCAACAGCAGAACATTGGTATCTGTGTATGATACTTTCCAGGCAAGGGAAACAAGAGCAGTCGTCGATTTGGCAACAAAACTTCGTATTCGACGTTTTGGCTTGTTCGATATATTCAGTTCGGCAACGAAAAATAAAACGTAGCTCCCTCACCAACCTTAGCTTCGGCCCAAACGGCGCCTCCGTGCTTGGTGATGATCTTGTGCACAATGGCCAAGCCTACGCCGGTGCCTTCAAATTCGTCGGCTTTGTGCAGACGCTGAAAAACACCGAAGAGTTTGCTTTTATATTGCATATCGAAACCCACGCCATTGTCACGCACATAATAAACATTCGAGCCATTTTCCTGATAGCAACCGATCTCTATCACTTGCGTCTCGCGTTGTCGCGAATATTTTAATGCGTTGGAAAGCAAATTGGTCCAGACCTGCATCATCATCTTCGCATCGCCTTGCGTCGGATGAAGCGCACTGCGCTGAATGTTTCTTACCTTGTTTTCGGCGCCTTGTAGCATGTCTGTGATCACTGTTTCAACCACCGCATTCATATCGATCGACGCATACTCGGGTTTTTTAGGGCCTAAGCGCGAGAAGGCCAGCAAGTCGTCAATGAGCTGACCCATCTTGCGGGCGTTGGCAATAATAATTTCAATCACCCTTTTTCCGGCGGCATCGAGCAGATTTTCGTAATCTTCTTTCATAATCTGAGCGTAGCCGTCGATCGATCGCAGGGGTGCACGCAGATCGTGCGAAACGGAATAGCTGAACGATTCCAGATCGGCATTGATCTGTTCAAGTTGTCGTGTCTTGCCTTCGATCACCGAAAAATACTCCTGCCGTTGTTTTACGCTTGAAAGCAAAGACCGGATGCGCGTGATCAGCTCTTCAGGATGAAAAGGTTTAAAAAGATATTCATCTGCCTTGGCTTCCCACCCTTTTAACAGTGCCTCGCGATGGGTGAGCGCAGTGAGCAGCACCACAACTGTGCCCGACGCCAGCGGATCGTTTTTGATCGTTGTGCATAACGCGATGCCGTCCTTTTTCGGCATCATCACGTCAGTCAGCACCAGGTGAGGTTGCCAGGTTTTCACCACCTCGAGCGCCTCCTCTCCGTCTTTGGCTGCCTTCACCTGGCAGAAATCCTGCACCAGTGAAACGATATAGTCTGAAAGCTCGGGATTATCTTCACAAACGAGAACTTTTAACAAATTCAGCTCGCCATAGGAGTGTGTTTTCTGCGTGTTGGCGTGTGCTATATCATATCTAGGCAACACGTATGAACTAGTGACGGGCTTTTCCGTTTTGTCTGCAGGAGCTTCTGTCGGCGCCGCCATGCATTCGATAGTGAACTTGCTGCCGTGGCCCTCGCGACTGCTCACAGACACCGTCCCTCCCAACAACCCGGCAAATTCTTTTACCATGGCGAGGCCCAGACCTGTACCTTCAAATCGCCTGATCGACGAGCTTTCAACTTGCGTGAATTTTTGAAAGAGGCTTCCCAACGCAGACTCGGGTATGCCGATACCTGTATCCTCCACTGAAAGATAAAGTTTGTTGCTCATCGTGATAAGGTTCGCGGTGATCTTTCCACCGTCAGGTGTAAATTTTACGGCATTGGATAGCAGGTTGAACATGATCCTTTCAAAAAGATAACGATCGATCATTACGTATTGCTCCTGTACCTTGATCTTGCTTTCGAGATCCAATTTCTTTTTACCCGCTATCGATTCGAATTCGTTGAGGATGCCACGGGTAAGCAACGCAATGTCTGTGGGTTCGCGATGGACTTTCATTTTTCCCGCTTCGATCTTTGAGAAGTCGAGCAGGCTATTCACCATTTGCAGCAAGCGCACCACATTGTTGTAAATGGTGCTGTAAAATCTCTTTTGCTCGTCGCTCACCGCCCCGTACTTGCCCGACATCAATGATTCTACCGGCCCCAGTATGAGCGACAAGGGCGTGCGAAACTCGTGTGATATATTGGCAAAAAAATCATTTTTTACCTGCTCGGCCTCACGCAGTTTTTCATTAGCCACCTGCAATTGTTGGGCGCGTTTGAAAATCTCTGCCTCCATCTGTTCGGTGCGCGCCTTTAATTCTTCGGTGATCTTGTTCTGCTCCGAACCTTTTTGTTTCAACCTGACGAACTCGGTAACATCCTCCACCTTATGGATGATGTAGGCTACATCTTTGTTTCTATCAAAAACGGGTGAATTCAACGGACTCCAGTATCGCTCTTCAAATCCGCCGTCGGGTTTTCGAATGTCATATTTTTGAACAGCCATGGCGTCAGGCGCTTCCGTTTGCAGCACACGCATCAGCGACGCTCTGAGATTGCCAACACCGGTGGCGTGCGGATCGTCAGGATTATCAGGAAAAATTTCGAAGATATTTTTCCCGAGAATATCCTTGCGTTTGGTCATGGTGGCACTGACGTAGGCATTGCTGGCAGCAACAATTTTCAGGTCGGGAGATAATACAAGGTAAAGTCCTGGTGCAGACTCGAAAAGAGTTTGAAAGTTTGGACCACTGTCTGATAATCCTTTCATGCGGCTGTAGTTGCAAAAACAAAACCCACGATCAATGTTCCTTTACATCGACGTGGGCTCCTGATCAAATTTATAGATTTGGCGCAACATTAATACGAAGGTTTTTTAAAAAATCGCCTCCATAAATTGACAGACCAGTCCTTATTGTTTTCCCAAAAAGGAAGTTGCTAACTCCTGATTGGATCCTTAATCATAAAGGGAGAAATGGTTCGGTTAAATCCTTTAGAAAATGTAGCAAAGCCTCTACATAATGCCGCCATTCCGCCAAGTAGGCTTGAAATTGCCGACACCTCCACATTCAAATGGTTTTATGAGGTGTGGGCATGATTTTTTTTAATAGTTTTTAATTTAACTATGCCTGAAAATTCAACATTCGTATCTGATTCCCAGGAGAGAATTTCAGTTTCGGAATTCAAAAAACTTCTTTTTGATCTGAGAAATGCAAGGCCGGACATTCAGATACGATTCCGGTTTGCCGGTCAAAACTGGTATCCCCACTTCGTTACCGTGAGCATCCTCACAGAATTAAGCAATTTCGAATCAGCCAGAGAGGTTGTTTTTATAGACTACGTGGAAAGAAAGCCACTCATCGTTAAGAATCTCGCCAACATTATGCAGTTTGAAATCGAAAGTCCTTTTGGGGTGTTCAGACCTTTCATTCACTACACGTTAAAAATGTAGCTAATCAACCTTATGTTTAAATCCCCAGATGTCGCGTACGACGAGGTCGATCGATTGCTGGAGAATAAGCCCATTTTGCACCGTGCCCAGTTTGTCGTAGCTGTAAGTCAAATTAATGGAAGCTCTGTTGCCTTGAATGGGAAAAGAAAGTGCGGTAGAAAATCCGTAATTCGGAAGTCGCTGGCGATCAAAACTCATGTAATGTTGCTGTACATAATAACCGGCACGAAAAGAAATTGTATTCCAATAATTTTCCGATTCCACATTGCCCTTATAAACGTAGCCTATGGAAAACCTCCAGGTGTCAAGTAGCGTCACATTATCTTCTGCCAGATAGGCGTTGCTCCACTTTTTGAATACGGCATCTGCGCTGACGATTGACCTTTTGGTATGAAAGGCGAGGCCGCCACCTGCACTAAATGGCAAACTGTAACGAATCGCAGAGCTTGTGCCCGCATGAAGAGTGTCCAACTCGTCGTTGAATAAGGAATAAGTTCGCACACCACGCAACGAAAGTCCGTCGTCAACTGTTACACCCAGCACCAGATTATTCTTGCCTACATTTATTTTGTATTGCAAACCGAAATCGAAGTCCAACTTATTGACTGTTACTTTTTTTTCGAGCATAAAACCACTGCTTAAATCTTCTTGTTCGATGATTTCGTTTTTCCGGAGGGCGCCAAACAGCAACGATGCGCGCACACCAAGAGAAAGGTTTTCAGTAACCTTAAGCGAGTTGCCAAACGAAAGTTGTGATATATTGCCCTTCCCCTCAAAACGGTATGTGCCTGGCGAGCCCGTGCCAATTTCCCGCTCCGTTCTTATGTTGTAAGACACACTACTCATTGGCAGCAGCGCAAGCGCTGCCGACCATCGCGGGGAAAATCTAAACCAATATCCGAGGCCGGTCAAACTTCCGTCGGTCTTCGACACCCGCAGACTCTGCGTCTCGTAGTGGTTTGACTCTATGTAAAATCCTGCCTCGTAAATATGACTGATTGGCGAGATAATGGAGTTATAAGACGCAGGATTAACATGATTCAGATTGAACTCATCACGCACCGCTATACCGGTTCCACCTAACGAGTGATTGAACGCCGATGCCCGGTCGTGCACAAGGCCCAGCCCGTACACCGAATAAGGTGAGTTGAAAACGTGCTGACCACAAACCGACTGGATCGTCAGCAAACTAACAATACAAAAAACGAGTCGCATATGCACGAAAACTATTCAGCAATTTTAATAACCGAAAACAAATTGAGACCAGACATAAAAATGAATCTATCACCTGGCCTGAGATGTAGACGTGAATATTCGGCCTAATTCAGAATTAAAAGTTTTGAAATTTTCAAATTCTACGGTGGAGACGCTAAAACTGGCCGGTTGTAGACGAAAGAGGCATACTCGTCTCTTCTTATTGGGGTCTACATCAAAGTAGGGTTCATTTGTGCGTTACACTGGTCATGACTCGAATGTATGTTTTTCTACTGGTCTTTTTCGCAAGATGCGGAACAGAAGCTTCAGAGATTGGCAGCGGTTTTTTCAACGGCGGCGACCTGGACATCTCTTATATAGATTCAGTATCGGTAAAATTATCCACCATTAAATACGACAGTCTCATCACGTCGAATACAGAACGGTTGCTGGCAGGATCTTTTGACGACAGCCGGTTGGGGAGAATAACAGCATCGTCGTTTTTTATTCCGGAGCTTAATGGTTCCTCAGGCCTCGACGAAGATAATCATCAGTTAGTTTACGCGTCCATCACTATGTTCTACGACGAGTATAGTTATTACGACACTACGTCACTGATGACGCTATACGCATACCGGCTCAAGGAACAGATGACCGTTGGCAATGACGGCTACTTATACAGCACAAGTTCCTTTGCCATCAATCCCCAAATCCTGGGCGCAGTCACGTTCTCGCCACAACCGCACAAGGCAGACTCATTAGAGATCAAATTATCGCCAAGCTTCAGCCTGGAGCTTTTCAACAAAGCCATCAAAGGTCACAGCGATCTGGAAAACAACGCCAACTTTGCCAAATACATTAAAGGATTTGTTATCGCACCCGATTCCACAATCTCTGCAAGTCTTGTCGGTTTCGACTTAAATGCCGAGCTCCGGCTTTATTATCTCGACAAAACTACCGTTCCCTCCTCGCGCAAATATATTTCGTTTCCGGTGAAGTATGGCGATGGCTCAAGCCTCTATTTTACCAAGATCCAGGTCAATCACAGTCGCACGAAGCTTGGCGTTCTGCGTACGCTAAAAAACAAATTAGCAGCCACCGAAAATCAGGGCGAAGCCTATCTGCAAGGTTCCGCCGGCCTTGCCTTGAGGGTAGATATGCCCTACTTGCGTTCGCTGGCACAGCTCTCAAACTTCTACATCACAGAAGCGGTACTCGACATTTATCCCGTAAAAAAATCGTACAACAAGCTCACGCCCCTCCCATCGAAACTCACCGCCCACCGCGTGAATGGAAAAAACATCATCTATGCCGACTTCGCGTCTGATGTGGTGCTGTTTGAAGATGCTGATCTCGGAAGAGATACTTATTACACGGTTGACATAACCGCATTTGTAAAAGACCAGATGGCGACACAACAATTCAACGAAAACGCTTTGTTGTTGAGGATTGACTGGAAAAGTTTCCGATCGGGTGCAGACCGCTTATACGCCACTCTGAATAATGGAGACTATAAAACACGAGTTAGAATTTATTATGCTACCATCCATGAATAACAACATCCTTCACAAACTTTCACTATTTGTTGCGCTGACCACCCTGCTGGCGTGCAGCGACTCGAACACCGACAATGAATCAACCCTAGGCGATTGGTCTAAAACCACGCCATTCAAAGGCCGCCCGCGATCGGGAGCCATT
>JBMOKS010000281.1:0-9536 GCA_049324355.1 Bacteroidota bacterium | reverse complement strand
TTGTCTTTACCATCGGCAGCAAAGCCTTTGTCGGACTGGGCTATGACGGCGACGAATATCTGTCAGATTTTTATGTTTACGATATCAACTCCGGGTTTTGGGAATCGAGGAAAAAGTTTCCGGGCCCATTTCGTGAAAGAGCTGTAGCGTTCAGCATTCAAGGCAAAGGATATGTCGGGCTGGGGTACAATCGCGATCTCACGAAAGAAGAGCTGGGTGACTTCTGGGAATACAATCCTGACACCGATGAATGGACGCAAGTGGCATCGTTTAAAGGAACAGCGCGATACAATGCTGTAGGCTTTGCCATCGGATCGAAAGGTTATGTGGGCACAGGTTACGACGGCGATACCTACAACAGCGACTTCTGGGAGTTCGATCCGGCAAGCAACAACTGGAAAGAGATTGTGAGCTATCCGGGAGAAAAAATAGATGGCGGCCTGAGCTTCGTCGTCAATGGCTTGGGTTACGTGTGCACGGGCAGAAATAATGGTTTATACAATACAGACTTCTGGGAATTCGACGCCGAGGCGGTGACCTGGATCAAACGTTCGCCCGACGATGAGGAAGATGACTATGATGAATTTAAAAAAGCGATGAGCCGCCATGATGCCGTTGCCTTTACGATCGGCGATAAAGCTTACATCGCGGGCGGCATTTCGTCGGGTGGCGCAACTGACAAAGCCGTGTACGAATTCAACTCAGGCAACTATGCGTGGGACGACCGCACCTCCTTTGAAGGCTCGGCCCGCAGCCTCGCCATAGCGTTTGTACTGAACGGCCGCGCCTTTATGGGCACCGGACAAAACGGATCGAGCCGTTTTGATGATATCTGGGAATTCAATCCGAACATCACGAAAGATGAATGAGGCTGGATACGCATCACCACAATTGACACGGCATCCGGGATCCAGATACTATTTCTTTGGGCGCAGCGTTAGTCTGGCCGATGGTCTCTAAAAAACTCGCAGGCAAAATCATGACGATAGCGCTCCATGCTTCTGCCTGGGCGATGATCTTTCTGTTGCCTTTTCAAATTATTTCGCCGGCGAGCCCCATGATGTCTGTCAGGGCAAGTGCAGTAGAATCCGATGCGCTTCACTTCTTGCCCCCGCCACCCGATATGATGGTCGCCACCGAAGGCATGGCTGGTGCCGTCCACGGTTTCAGTGTGGCGATCGACCCGGTGAGCATTCAGATGGAATCGCTTGTCACAAACAGTTTTCTCGCGGCTTTCTTTTACCTGAATATGTTTGTGCTCGTGCCAGGCATCTTATCGAAAAAAGGGTGGCCACAATATGTTGCTATCATCTTCATTTCTCTTGGGTTATTCTTATCGGTGGGTTATCTCTTCCGTCTTCAATACCTTGATTTTGGTTTGCCTTTTGGTCCGCCATTTCTGATCGGCATCCCCAATTTCCTCATGGTGTTTGGTCTTAGCCTCGCACTAAGGCTTATGCAGGACAGAACGGCCTACGAAAAAGCGCTGAAGGAACAGGAGAACGAAAAACTAAAGGCCGAACTTTCATTTTTGCGTTCGCAGGTCAGCCCGCATTTTGTCTTCAATGTGCTGAATAGTGTGGCGTCGCTTGCGCGAAAAAAATCTGACCAGGTTGAGTCGGCTATTATACAACTTTCGCAGTTGATGCGTTATACCCTGTACCAAAGCGACAAAAAAGTAACGTTGGAACACGAGGCCGAATACATCAGCAATTATATCCAGCTTCAGAAGCTGAGGTTCGGCGCTACGGTAAATATGCATTTTCGTGTGAATCTCGAGCGCAAGGATCTGCTGATCGAACCTATGTTGCTGGTGGCCTTCATCGAAAACAGTTTCAAACACGGCGTGGGCCTCATCTCCGACCCGGTGATCATGATCATCCTGGAATCTACCAACAGCAGAATTAATTTTATGGTGAGAAACAAGTTTAATCCCGACGACAACGAAGTAAAAGATCCCGTCTCCGGCATTGGTCTGCAGAACGTGAGAAGACGACTCGACCTGCTCTACCGGCATTGCTACGAACTAGACACTTACACTCGCGACAACTGGTTTATTGCTGAACTAAAAATTATACTCGCATGATGACCTGCCTGGCTATAGACGACGAAGCTCTTTCGCTTGATCTCCTGGAAGACAACATTAAAAAAATACCATTCCTCAAGCTGATCAGGAAATGCAACAACGCGATCGAGGCCAATCAATTTCTGCAATCACAGTCGGTAGACCTGATTTTTCTCGACATTCAGATGCCCGGCCTTACCGGCATACAATTTCTTCAGGGCTTCTCGCGCACGCCGCCTCTGATCATCTTCGTAACCGCGTACGAGCAATACGCTATCGAAGGTTACAACCTCGACGTGGTAGACTACCTGCTGAAACCGGTGTCGTTCGAACGTTTTTTCAAAGCCATGAACAAAGCCCAGGAAAAATATCAAACCCGAAAATCCAATCACATGCACGTGCCGGTTGAATATTTATTTGTGAATTCGGAATACAACCTGGTGCGAATAGACTTCAAAGACATTGCTTACGTGAAAGGTTTAAAAGATTATGTGAAGATCTATCTCACGTCGTCTGCCCGACCGGTGATCACCCGCATGAGCATGAAGTCGCTGGAGGAAAAATTGGCGCCCGACCATTTTATACGCGTGCATAAATCTTATATCATTGCTATAGATAAGATCACCTCCATCCGCAAGGGCCGGATCAACATCATGAAAGAGGTCATTCCCATCAGCGATCATTTTAAGGACAACCTGTACCGCTTCATCAATCCCCAAAGCATACCGGTTATTAATTCCTGATCTCGCTCCCGTACCAAAACGAATTAGATTCCTGAAGTGCTTTCAGGCGCCACCGGCAGCTCTACAAAAAAAGTTGTACCCCTATCGAGCAGGCTGTGCACATGGATATGGCCTCTGTTTTGGTGAGTAAACTCCTGGCAAAGCACCAGGCCAAGCCCTGTGCCTTTTTCGCCGGCGGTTCCTATCGTATTGTTCTTTTTGCCTACCGAAAAAAGTTTCCGGATGCGGGCCTCTTCAATACCTACGCCGTTATCACGTATTACGATGCGTATATAATTGTCATTGAGCTGCTCGGCACTGCACCAGACTGTTCCGCCACTGGGCGTGAACTTGATCGCATTGTTCACGAGATTCCTCACAATAAAACTCAACTGGTTCTCGTCGGCGAACACAGACAGGCCGTTCACCGGATGGCAGTTCAACGTTACTTCCTTTCGGTCGGCCACGTGTCTGTAAATTTCGCATATTTGCTGAAGCACCGCGCCGAGTTTTACATTTTGCGGCTTAAACTCTGTGGTCTTCATCTGTGTTTGCGACCATGCGATGAGGTTCTCCGCCATCTTCAGTGCGTTGCCTACAGCCAACTGTAAACTTTGCCCCATTTCCCTGATCTCCTCTTTACTTAATGCGCTAATGTGTGTAGTGATCAATTTGGAAAAACCCAATAGCGAGTCGAGAGGCGACTTGAGATCGTGAGCAACGATGCTGAAGAATTTATCTTTGGTAGAATTGATCTTCAGTAATTCTTTTGATTTCAGGTCTATCTCTTCCTTTTGCTTCTTCAATAATCGATAGACCTTTCTTTGGAACTGCACATAGAAATACAATCCGCTGATCAGCACTATCAATAAAGTAAGAATGATAAAAGTATACAAAAGTTGATTACGCTGACGCTGGATGATATGACTCTGAAGCTCCTTGTCTCTCTCCAGTAATTCTCTTTCTTCCTGCGCCTTCATCGACTGGAACGCATTGCTGGCGAGCGCCATGCGATCCTTAAGCTGCAGTCTTGACAGGCTGTCACTTATCTTAAAATACTCGTGGATGTAACGATTGGCTTCGGTAAATTTCTTTTGACTGATATAATAAGCCGATAACGCCTTCGAAACGCGTTGGTACTCTTTCAGGTAACTGTGACCGTTGGCAGCATCTCTCGCCAGCAAAAGCATCTTCAATTGCTCGTCAAATCGTTCGCTCTCCCTATAAATATCTGAGAGATATAGGCAAGCTTTGATAAACGGATCTTTTTGGGCATCCCTGCCCAACTGCAGGCTGGTTTCGACGACCTTCAAAAAATATTTTTCGCCTTTCACGACATCACCGCGAGCCAGCTCAATCATGCCGCTGGTTTTGTAACAAACCGCCAGGGCACTGGTATCTTTTGTCTTAAAAAATTCGACATAAGCCTCGTTCAAAGAAAGCTCAGCACTGTCCAGTTTTTCTAACTTATAGTATAGTTCGGCCATATTCAGTTGGGCAACCGCCACCCGGTTAATATTACCCGAGCGTTTGAAATTGTCTAGCGCCACCAAATGATAGCGGTAAGATTGCGCGTAGTCGTCGGCCAGGATATAGGTTCTTCCCAACGTCAGGTAGCAATTACCGATGCCAATGCGGTCGTTGAGCTTTTCGAAAATGACAAGGCTCTTGTGGGCGAACTCGACAGCCTGCGAAAAATTCTCCTGCATCGCGCTGATCGCCGCGAAGTTGCGGTATGCATGGGCGCGCCCTCGCGCGTAATCGATATTGTTTGAAATGTCCAGCGCCCTTGTGGCATAATCAATGGCCTCCGGCGTATGGACATAAACCAGTCGGCGACTTAGCTCATTTAAGGCTGTTACTTTTACTGAATCGTTCCATAGCTCTTTGGAAGCAGCTCGCAGGCTGTCGAGGGAATGACGCAACTGCGCCCTTGCGGGAGTGAGTAAACACCAGCATATGCCAACAAGTAGTAGCGGTTTCAAGGTTGGGCTCCCTTTTAGTCAGTTATAAGTTACAACTTTTAATTTCATTATGGGGCGTAAAGCCTTATTTTTCATTGTTTTACAAGAAATACTGACCATCATGACCGTTAAAAGCATGCTTTATCCGCGGTTTTTGTTTACCGCAGGGCATAAAAATCTGGGCTGTTAACCACGTCCATCCGCCACAACAACTATTGGCGCCAACTCACAGAACATAAAAGTATTTTGACCGATCAGCGTACCTGGCCTCGATGCTGTTGAATTAATTTCAAGGGTAATTTCAAATAAACTCTCACTTAGTATATGAAATCCGGACCCATTTCCTTCTTTATGCCTGTGGCCCTGATGTCCTTATGTCTGACGGTAAACGCCCAGTCTGATGATGCCGCCCGTCGCAGGAATTTTAATACCGAAAATGATGTGGCCATACGTGAATTTGACCCCGTCAGCTTCTTCAAAAATAAGCCAGTAAAAGGCACATCGCAATTCCGACATCATCACCGGGGCATTACCTACTATTTTTCGAGCGCCGCTAATCTTGAAGAATTCAAAAAGTCGCCACACAAATATGAGCCGGCCTATGGTGGTTGGTGCGCCTACACGGTGGCCACTACGGGCGATCGTATCAAAATAAACCCTTCATCATATAAGATAATCGATGGAAAACTCTATTTGTTCTCCAATTTTAATGGCAACAATACCCTGCTGCGCTGGAACAAAGAAGAAAAGAAACTCAAAGCCTCAGCCGACAAAAATTGGCTTAAAAAAATGCATTGACGGTCTAAATCGCGTGTCGATAGATAGTCGATGAATTCTTTCGCCGCTTGGTGTGTCGCCGTAGAGCAGAACGGCACACTTTGAGTCGCAGGGTCATAACAGAAACTCCAAATCGTTGATTGCCACTCGTTCTGAATTCACCGTTCTTCAATTGGGTTTAGCTGTTTTTTATCGTTAATTTAGTTAGGGTCTTTATTCTCTTCAGCTTTTAGACGGTGAGCTTTAGCATCGAAAACTCCACGTTAGAAAAGATGGTCGACTTTCTGCCTTACCCCTTCCTGATCGCAGAATTTCGAGACAAAACCTATTATGTTATTTATGCCAATCAAAAGTTCTTAGAAGAAATTGGCTACACTTGCGCCGAGATCCCCACCATCCACGATTGGTTTAACCGCGCTTACCCGGACACCAGCTATCGCGAGGGGGTAGTCATGGAGTGGAACGATCGTGTGAATCAAGCCAAAATCGAAGGCAAAGATTATGTGATGATGAAGGTCAGTATTCATACCAAGAAAGGAGAAGACGTTTGGTATGAAGTGAAGTCATCGTTGTCTGATAAAATACAACTGGTGGCGTTCGTCAACATTCAGGAGGGCATAGAGAAAGAAAAAGAACTCAAAAGGCTGAACGAAAACAAGAACCACACGCTATCCATCCTCACACACGACCTGCGAACACCCATTGCCAGTCTTCATTCACTGGCACAGCTGGCAATGAGCGCAGACCTATCGCACGAAGAATTTGTCGTGCTGACAAAGGCGCTGCATGACAAAAGCCAGCAGGTGATCGATCTTCTCGACACAACTCTGCTTTGGACTAAATCGAACTTCGATAAGATCGTAGTCAAAATTCAAAAAGTTAACCTGCCGGAGGTCATTAAAAAAATACTGGCTTTGTACGAAAGCTCGTACGAAAGCAAACGAATCCGCATCACGCTAGACCTTAACGGAACATGGCCGACCTCCGATACAGGCATTATTACGATCGTGATCAGAAATTTGCTGTCGAATGCCATCAAGTTTACCGCTGAAGAAGGCCAGATCACCATCAGGTCGTATCAAGAAGGCAACGCCTGCATGATTTCCGTACAGGACTCCGGAACAGGCATGAGCGAAGAAACAGTCAACAAGATCATGGCTGATCAATTCAATCCCTCCGGGGGCGCCCACAAAGAAAAAGGTTATGGCATCGGTCTTCAACTCTGCCGCCAGCTCCTCGAGAAAGTAGAAGGCCGAATGGAGATCGAAAGTGAGATCGGCAAGGGAACCCTTGTGAAGATACTGCTGTAGCCGGTTCAACGTTACCCGGTCCTCGTAAATTAAGGTTCTCAACGGAACCCGAACCAAAGTAATATCGTATTATTGGAAGTTCTTTTCACGATCAGTCCACTTTAAGCAGGAATACATTTGAAAATAAAACTTAACTCCTACTGGCTGTGGTACTTTGTTGCCCTCACCGCCTTATCATTGGTTGATTTCGCCGAACATATCACGCGCACCGACACCTATTTCTTCGAACGTAAGTGGAGCTGGCTTTTATTCTGCCTGGCTAGCGGATGGTCATTGATTCTGGCCATCGCTACCGTGAACTACGGGCTAACCAAACTTTTTAAGCGACAACATTTGATATTGGAGTCGGCTTCGATTGTTGCCGGGATGTTTGTTCATATCTACATTACCGGCCCGCTGAACAACGAACTGTTCTTTTCGGATTCGCAGTTGAATTTTTTCTTTAACGCTACTGCGTTAGCCATAGGCCTCACGCTTTTTTACGTCATCCGCCTCATCATCTTTTCCATTACTCGATTCAGTTCCAGAACCACAGGGCACTAGATGCCAGATCCTGGATGTCCAGTCCAGTGTTCCGGAATCAATCGATATCCTTCCTTGTTTACATCAAAATGTTGTTCACGGAAGTGAGCGGTGCTGGCAATTCTTTCTCATCAAGCATATCGCGCAAGTCTATTTCTATCGTGCGGCTCAAAGCAGCCATCGGCACATCATTGGCGCCACCTTCGAACGGGTTCTCGGTAGATTCCCCAACTTTTTCAAGCGAAGTAAACACCCACGACACGACGATGCTGAATGGAATGGTAAGCCAGGCAAAGTGTTCGCCCAATTTGTTGAATTCATTAAGCATCGCAAAGGGCAACAGGAACACAAATAGCCAAATGAAAAACAGGTTGGTGGTGGCAAATTGGCGAGGATACGGAAAGTTCTTAATACGTTCGCATCGACCCTGGTGATCGTATAAGTCAGCCAATCTACGTTCCATTTCCACATACTCGTAATTTTCTATCAATCCCAGTTTTCTCATGTCTGCCAATTGACGCGATTGCAAGGCGAGCAATTGTGTGGCTTTGTTCTTTTTACTTTTGATATACGTGAACTCATCGTCAGACAGGTATTTTTTTAGTTCGTCGTCCAGCTTGCTCTCCAATTCCGGCACACTATAGAACTTGCGATACTCTTTATTGTAAGATTTGTTCATATTTTCCCACGCCCTGGGTTCGCGCAGTTGAAAGCGCAGAGCTGTGAGCCACGCACAATGCCGGTAGATCAATTGTTGATGAATGGTTTTGTCGGACTTTACAAAATCTCGCGACATCATGCCCCACGAACGACTGGTGTTCACAATGGAGCCCCAGATCTGCCGTGCCTCCCACAGCCTGCTGTAGGTCTGTGTATTTTTAAATCCCACGATAAAGGCCGCGGCCGTGCCGATCAATGCGATAGGAACCCAGGGGATTCCCAACCATTTCCATCCTGCCAGCTCGAACAAAACCGTAGGCACCACAGCCAACAGAGTGAGGGTATAAATATCCCGCCTGGTCCAGATCAAAAATTCCTTAATCGTGTAATGGTTGCCTGCATGCATATTTGCATTTGATTTTTCGAAAAGATAACACGCCATCCATTGAATTACACTACCACACAAAAAGAAAAATGGTCTTGCATCGCAAAGAAAATATGGGTTGGTTAACTTAAGCGCCATCAACCGGTAAAACTGTGGATATCCAATTTAAGATTGCGGCTAGCCAACTCGAATTCGAACACGGCAAAACCTTATTTCAACTATATGTCGACCAATTGGGTGTGGATTTGTCATTTCAGAATTTCAAGGACGAATTAGAGTCCCTTGCCACACAATACAATAAACCCGATGGTGCGCTTATTATTGCTTATGCCGGAGAAACTGCCATTGGCTGCGTGGCCATCCGTAAACTTGACGCTCAAATAGGCGAACTAAAACGCATGTTTGTGCTGCCCGATTACAGAAAATACAAAATCGGGAAAAAGTTGCTTGAAGAAAGTATTCGCACAGCTACAGCGCTCGGATACAAGAAGATCAGACTTGACACCTTACCCACGATGACAGCGGCTCAAAATCTTTATCGTCAGTATGGATTTTACGAAATACCACCTTATCGATTTAATCCGATTGAGGGTACTATATTTATGGAGAAATTGCTTTCGGACACGGCATAAGTTCGCGGAATAAGCCGAAAGATTAATTTCCTGCCAAGGTGTGCTCCAACAAATTAAAGCAACGCTACAGCAATTGGCTCTGAGTTTCGCAGCAGAAATCGGTAGCGAATACTAATAATACGATGGACACTCTAAGCCTCGGTGGATCTTGGCTATTTTTACCCTGTAGTTGATCATGATCTCGTGGCTTCCATTTGAATATTGCCGGATATCTGACAGCGTGAAATCATAGGCATAACCCACATGGAAATTTTCATTGAGCTGCAATTCAAATAGCCCGATCACGGAATCGCCTATCCGGTATGAAGCACCCAGGCCCACTACATCGTATAGTACCAAAATAGCATTGATATCGAAGCTAACCGGCGCCTTTTCTTGCACACGCATGACAACAGAGGGCAGTACCTTGAGATTGGCCGATAGCTTTTTCGTGGTGCCCGCCGTGAAGTAATAATAACGATACTGCTGCGCGCGGCCGCTCAACGATTCGGCGTCAATG
>JBMOKS010000280.1:0-2243 GCA_049324355.1 Bacteroidota bacterium | reverse complement strand
TTGTTAGAGTCGCTATGTCACCCAAGCCATCAGTGATCAACTCAGCTATGACTTTGCAAATAGTCATTTCGATGTTGTCCGGCACCGTGGCATTCGCTGCTTTTTTTGGTACTTTTTTTCGAACAAACTTCGTCTCAAGGTAAAAGTCAACCTGAATAAGATAAATTTTTACACCAACTGCGCGACGTTGTTGACCATCTAGTTCTTTCCATCGAGCGGACGTTTTCAGATCGTCGTTTGAATGTCGCTGAATTTTCTTCCAGCCGGTATTTTCTAAGTGAGGCAAGATTCTATCAAATGCTTGTAGGCCATTCAACAAGAAGTTTAGCTCAACTGCGCCAATTCCTGTTTCCAGACTACGTCTTGCGTTACCTAAGAACCTAACTTGATGCGCCATTTAACCGTGCGGAGCGTTGAGTACCTGAGATCTCTTGCTAAGTGAAAACTGGGTCTGAGGAGAATGAACATTGCAGGAAGGAACTTACCATTTGGTCCAGATGACTTTACCCCGTCGTATCCAAAAATGGCTTTGACAGCCGTCCTTTTTCCATACCGAAGGAAACATAAGATTGAAATTATGCCAAAAACAAAGACTCTAGGTTGTAAACAGAAACTTTAGGTGTATACGAAAATAGAATTAATTGAAACATCAATCAAAGAATGTGTTCAATATTCTTTTTACAAGCAACGTAGACAGTTAGAGAAGAAGCTGTTAAAATGATACTCAAATACCTGATTTGAGGTATTGATTTTTGGTCAATTTCTTTCATTGAAAAACGGCGCTCTCGTTGCTTTAGAACTGTCCGCCGATACAACATCACTCACCCCATTCAATAAAATTTTATCCAATCTGTTCATGGAGCAACCTGATCTGTCAGGTCTGAGTTCAAGAAGTTCAGCTATTTTGCTCAACACCGTGACTGATATTACCGTTGCAAAATATGTATTGGTGATGTGCGAGTGGAACGGAATGCCTTCAGGCTTACTGACCACCAGAATTACGTTTCAACCTTACAGCGCCGTGGCGCTTGAGTGCAATGCCCTTCCCAACGCCCAGGCACAACATGGCAGTTCACTTGACGTTGAACAGATCATAGTTGATTTGTAAATTCAACCAGAACCAAGGGGTGGTCTGAAAAGCGCGAGCCAGTTTAGCCGCGGTGACGGACGTGATTGCCATCCTGCCGTCAAGGATTGATGATAACCTTGTACTGGATATCCCCAATTTCTTAGCTGCTTCCCAATGAGATAACTTGAGTGGTGCAAAATACAATTCTGATAGTATTTCACCAGGATGAGGTGGACTATGCTGAGTTAAGCTTCTCACTTTCAAGCTAGAACTGTTAACCAACGATCAATTCAATCAACAAACGCAAGTTATTGGATCGAATTATGATTGACAAACCAGGTCTGGAAAGGAAGCGTTACATTTTCGTTTGACCCTCGTTTTTGATTTCTCGACGCAATTATAAACAGCCCGATTCTCCCGGCGCTCCATCTACGCGAACCAGTCAAATGCGTCAAGCCCGAACACTTTTTTGATGGCAATATCGCCCAAACAAAACTGAAAAATGGGCGTTCCATGAGAAAAATAGGGTTACATCTTTATATAACCCTACCGCTCCCAATATTGAGTTTCTTGGCCGATGGATGGGGCTAAAGACAAAGCATCAACTCGCAACTCACCTTGGAAAAAAGATTAAGCAGGTGAGGCAATCGAAAGGCATAAGCCTAAAACATTTCGAGGCTTTAGAACATGCAATTCACCGCCATTCTCTTTCGGATATTGAGCAGGGGAAAAAGCTTCCAAGCGTGTATACACTTTACAGGATAGCCCACGTGCTCCAAGTCAGGATGGACGAACTACTCAAGTGATTCGTTACTCTTTCTTTTTGTTTTCCTGAGAGTATGGCTTTGTAAACTTAATGGTTGTCGGCTCTACGAAAACCACATCGCCGTCTTGCAATTCAACGAGTGCAAAGGTTTTGGGAACTGCCCTCCCACTATCATCATAACACGGTTCTCGGAACCAACCATGGAAATACCCCTTAGCACCTGCGTTTGGGTAACCATACTTCACCTCGATGGCCCTTAGGGCCTGGTCGATCCACGTTGCCATTCGTTTGAAAGGTTACATAAATATATAACCTTTTTCGTTTTAGCCAAAGCTAAGATCTGACGATTCACATGTCACGCCAGACGTCGATTCAAAAAGCCACCTTCTGAACGGTGTGTCGAAATTG
>JBMOKS010000279.1:0-2266 GCA_049324355.1 Bacteroidota bacterium | reverse complement strand
GTACGAGAAAATTGATCAGGATATCACAGCCATGTATGAAGGCGATCCAGCGGCCAAAAGCCGGAATGAAGTCATTCGCACTTATCCGGGGTTTTACGCCATTTCAGCTTACCGCATAGCAAACGAATTGCACCGTCTCGGTGTGCAGGGTATCCCCAGGATCATCACCGAGCACGCACACAGTAAAACCGGAATTGATATTCATCCCGCAGCTGCGATTGGGAGATACTTTTGTATCGACCACGGCACCGGCATAGTGATTGGCGAGACTGCCGTGATCGGCGATCACGTTAAGGTTTATCAGGGCGTAACGTTAGGTGCATTGAGTGTCAGCAAGGAAGACGCCGAGAAAAAACGCCACCCCACCCTGGAAGACCATGTAGTGGTTTATGCAGGTGCCACCATATTGGGGGGCGATACGGTGATCGGACATCACAGCATCGTTGGCGGCAACGTGTGGTTGACGAACAGTTTGCCACCCCATTCGAAGATCTATTACCAGGCAAAAATGTACAACGGCGATAATGAAGATACGGACATCGTCATCATCAAACCGCACGGCCACAAGACAAAGTCATGAATCTGCAATTTTATCCCTCATAAAAATGAAATTGATTGAGCTGATCGGAAACACCCGCCTGATTGAAATTCAGCATATTTCCGTTAATAAAAAGGTTAAGATTTTCGGTAAGCTGGAAGGCGACAATCCGGGAGGCAGCGTGAAAGACCGCGCGGCATACGGCATGATCAAGGGCGCGCTCGACCGTTGCGAAATTAAACCGGGCGATAGTCTGGTTGAAGCAACAAGTGGCAATACGGGGATTGCGTTGGCTATGATTGCTCGCGTTATGGGATTGAACATGACCTTAATCATGCCCGACAACTCTACGCGAGAGCGGGTGCTGGCCATGGAAGCATACGGCGCCAAAGTGATACTCACACCATCCGCCCGCACCATTGAGTATTCGCGCGAACTGGCTGAAAAAATGGCGGCCGAAGAAGGTTATCATATTTTGAACCAGTTTGCTAACGCCGACAACTACAAGATGCACTATAAAACCACCGGTCCGGAGATATGGCGCGATACCGATGGAAAGATAACACACTTCGTTTCTGCCATGGGCACCACCGGAACGATCATGGGTGTATCGAGATACTTAAAGGAAAAAAATAAAAACATTCAGATCGTCGGTACGCAACCAACGGATGGTTCATGCATACCGGGTATACGCAGGTGGTCGCCTGAATTTTTGCCTAAGATTTTTGAGCGCGATCGGGTGGATCGTATCATGGATGTGAAAGAAGAAGATGCGCGGATCTTTACCAAGCGCCTGGCGAAGGAAGAGGGGGTGCTGGCGGGTATGAGTAGCGGAGGTGCGTTAAGTGCTGCCATAAACTTGTCGCAGGAATTAGACTCCGGTATGATAGTCTTTATTGTTTGCGATCGGGGCGACCGGTATTTGAGTTCAGATCTTTTCGGGTAAGGATACGAGTTAATTTCCCGAAACCCCTCTAAAATAGGCCTCACTAAATTTGTTGTCTATAGCACGATAAAATTCCATCACCTGTTCTGCTTTTTTCTTGATCCGCTTTTGGGTTCTCACGATCTCCCAGAAGCCTGTTGAACTTAGAAACAGATTTTCGGCGAAAGTATTGAAGTCTTCTTCGATACTGGCGGTTCCGTATTCTGATAGAATTCCTTTTTTGTTGAGTTCCAGGTCAAACGACAAAGAAGTCTTGCCTTGTTTTAGTGCATCGACACCTGATGTGCCATAGAGAATGTCTTTGTTGCACGACGTCCACTTCTTTCGGTCGAAGAGGAATGAGTAATTTCGAAACAATATGGAAGAGAATTCTTGATGAAATGTTTGTTCTATCCAGAAATCGGTATAACCCATGGCAGCCCCTTTATTGGTGATGTAGACGGCGTCTGTCGAGTTTGTACCGCCGTAAGATTGGCCATAGAATTCCAAATGCTTCACAACATGAACTTTCTTCAGGTGTTTTTGAATTACAGCTGGCGGATATTTACTCAGCGCTTTGACGATGATCCGGCGGCTTCTTTCAAATTCTCCGGAGTCGAGCGGCGAGGCTTTGCCATTGATCTCGCCGCTTAGCCAGCTGGAAGGAAAAGTATCGTCATCTATTGTTAAAATAATATCCGGTAGATGTCTGTTTTGGGCAAAGGTGTGCGGCGCGTAAAAGGCCAAACAAAACAACAAAAGAGTTCCAAATGTTGGAAAAACTTTCATACGATATCATCTTT
>JBMOKS010000278.1:0-20468 GCA_049324355.1 Bacteroidota bacterium | reverse complement strand
GACTACCCCACAACATTCGCGTGCCTGCGTAAGCTGCCGCCAATCCTCTTTCAAACCCCTGTTGTGTAGCAAAAAATTCTGGTGTTAGGAGTGATTTGGGTTCCTCTATAAGCTTGTCTTCACAACCGGGCATGGCCAGCGTAAGCGAAAGACAGGTTAAAACGATAATAATATTTTTTTTCATCTGTTTAAATTTTATATCTGTTTGATTCACATTTCAAAAGAGCATCAAACTTTCAAACTTTTTGAGATAGTACCGATGGAATGCCCATGTTTAATCATCGCGCTTAGCCTGTCTCAGCCGATGGGCATTTCATGTCATCTTTCTTTACAGCGTGATGTTAAGACCAAATACAACAGAGTACGTTGCAGGCGTGTCGACGTTGATCTGTTGTCTGTTATTGTCGCCGTTGATCGCCTCGGGGTCAACACCATTGTATTTATTGCGATATTCCGAGAATAAGATAAAAGCGTCGTTCACGGTGGCGTATAGCCGCGCCGACTTGAGGTGAATTTTTTCCAGCAACGAGGGCGCGAAATTGTACCCCAGACTCACACTGCGGATCTTCATGTAAGAGCCATCAAAATATCCCCGCGTGGAACTATACAATGGATTGGTAGAAGCCTGGTTGGGCTTAGGATAATAATTTTGACCATTGCTGGGCGTCCAGAAATCGACCACGAGATTGTTATAATTTCCCTGAAACGTATTGGCGAATCCGCTGTTGTGCATGCTACTGACGAGGGTACCGCCGAATCGGCCGAAAGCAACGACGGTAAGGTCGAATCCTTTGAAGGCAAACCGGCTCGTGATGCCGCCCTGCCATTTGGGTTGACTGGTGCCAATGATCGTGCGGTCGTCCGCGGTGATGCGTCCGTCAGGGCCGGTCACATTACCATCCGCATCAACGCCAGCAAGATCCGCTACTTTGATCGTTCCAATCACCGAGCTGGGGGTGTAAGCGCCGTTATTACCTGTAACGGTTAACTGCATGCTCTTCGCGAGCGCCGAGTCGGCAGGCGTATTTTGCCAGATGCCGATCTTCTCATAATCAAAGATCACGCCGATGGGTTCACCTACAAACCAGGCATTGCCCAGGTCTTTGGTTACGCCGCTGGCCAATTGTGTGATCTGTCCCCGGTTGATAAAGAAATTTATATCTGTGGTCCAGCGGAATTTATTTCTTCCGTCGCCGTCGATATTTACCGAACTCAGTTGCAATTCTATACCTTTGTTTTCCGTTTTGCCAACGTTGCGAAGTATCCTGTTAGGGATTCCCTGGGAGAGAGGCAGCTGCTGTTCGAGCAACAACTTGTCGGTGAACTGGTGATAGGCTTCGAAGGTACCGGTAATACGGTTTTGCAAAAGACCGAAATCAATACCCACGTTGGCTGAAGAAGTGTATTCCCATTCAAGATCGGGATTTGGCGCGTGCGACGGATACAGTCCGGTCGTCAATGTATTTCCGAAATTATAGTTGATGCGTGTCAATCGTCCCTGAACAGAGTAAGGATCGATGGCTGCATTGCCAACTCTTCCATAGCTTGCCCGCACCTTCAGGTTTGTAAATGCCGGGGTGCCCGCCAAAAAAAGTTCTTCGGAAACATTCCAGGCTACGGCTGCTGAAGGAAATGTTCTCCATTTATTTCCGGGCGCGAGGCGCGAAGATCCGTCGGTACGCATGGTGAGAGTAACCATATACTTATCGTTGAATCCGTAGTTGATGCGGCCCATGTACGAGAGAATAGCCCACTGCTCATACTCTCCCGATCCGGTCACCTCAGGACCACTGAATTCAGGATTGAAGTATTGAATATAGTCTGCGAGTATTTCTGAATTGTTGTACGAGGTCGAGCGCATAAGTGACTCTTGTAAACTGAAAAGTCCTGTAAAATTCACCTTATGTTTTCCGGCGAACGTTTTGTCGTACGTGATCAGATTCTCGAGTGTATAGTCTGTATCGAAGCGCGATCGGTTGCTGGTGCGGTTGCGAACACCAAGGGTGTAGGTGGTTTTTTGTCCGTAAAAATTTCCATAGGTGTCGGATTTTAATTCCACGCCACCATTGAATCTGTATTTTAAGCCATCCATGATCTTGGCTTCGAGAAACATGGTTGTAAAGGTGCCCACACGGTTTCTGTCTTCTGCCACTGCCCCTTCAACGAAGTCCGCCAATGGATTCCACACCTGGCTGGCGTTGCCGGGAATGAATCCCCAAAGTTGACCGTTAGCGTCATAGGGCGTGACAAGCGGATTGGCGCGCAGCACCTGGCCCATTGGATTGATACCTTCTCCGGTTCTTTTAGAAAAAGTGTTTAAAGAATTAAGTCCGATCTTTATTCGGTTTCCTATTTGCTGATCGACGCTGAGCTTGGCAGTGTACCGCTCGAAGCCCTGACCCGGATAAATTCCTGTTTCGTTAAAATAGCCGATCGACATGGCGTACTGACTTTTCTCAGATCCACCACTTACGCCGACCTGGTGATCGGTCATTACACCAGTTTTATAAATGAGATCTTGCCAATCCACACTACGTCCCAACTCGAGCGATTCTACCTCTTCGGGGGTGAACGTGCCGTCGGTCAAGAATTTAGGATCATCTAACCCTGTGTAATTCGCCGGACTGGTGCCCCATATCTTTGCCCACTTCTTCAGCTCGGCGAATTGTTGTCCATTCATGATATCAAATTTTCCAAGATGTTTCACGAAACCTGTGTAGCCGCTGTAGGTGATCAACGGCGCACTGCCGGGTTTTCCACGTTTTGTGGATACGAGGATCACACCATTCGCTCCACGCGACCCATAGATCGCCGTAGACGACGCATCTTTCAATACTTCCACAGACGAGATGTCGTCGGGATTTAAGTCGTTTATGCTTCCGTTGTAGGGAATACCGTCGACGACAAATAATGGATCGTTTCCCGCAGTGAGTGACCTCACGCCTCTGATGCGGATTACCGGTGCCGCACCCGGTTTACTGTTGCCTCCACCCTTTTGAATATCAATACCGGCAGCCCGTCCCTGCAGTCCTTCAATGAGGTTGGCTACAGGCACGTCGCGCAATGATTGCTCGCTAACAGAAACGATCGAGCCGGTAACATCCGAGCGTTTCTGCGTTCCGTAGCCCACCACCACCACTTCATTCAGCGCCTGCACGTCGATCTTCATCACTAGGTTGATCAACGATTGGCCATTGACTTGTAATTCCTGCGTGGCGTATCCGATAAAGGAAAACACCAGCGTGGGGTTAGTGTTGTCTGACGGAATGCCGATCGTATATTGGCCTTCGCTGTCGGAAGTCGTGCCGGTGGTGGTTCCCGAAATGATGACGTTAACTCCCGGCATGCCGACGCCGGTTTCGTCAACAATTTTTCCAGATACCGTCGTTGTTTGAAATGTGATGAGAGCACCAGATTTCGCCGTAGCCAGAGAATATGTTTCAGCGATGGTATTGGGTGAAATGAGTAGCAGAAAACAGATACAAGCCATCCAAAGCATGGATAGCCTCGGTAGAGGTATAAAACATCTCATAAGGTTGTTAGGTTTGTTATCCGTAGGACGTTATGGCCAAACTACCTACCTTACATCCGAAGCACTTGATGCCTACGATAACGTTGCCGGAACATTGTGCTTATTCAAACACCAAAAGCTGTTGTATATTTTGACGCCTGAAAGTTTACACCGTATTACTTTCGGTTATGTATAAAAAAATATTCATTTACAGCAATATAGTACACATTCATTCTGATCATGCACAAACCCATTGCCACCGCTCTCCTCTCGTATGGAATGTCGGGTAAAATATTTCATGCGCCGCTGTTACACGCGCACCCCGGTTTTGTGATGACCAAGGTCTGGCAAAGAAATTCGCAGGATGCCCGAAGCCGTTACCCTGATGTAACCGTTGTGAGCAGCTTACACGATATCCTCGAAGACAACAGCATAGAGCTGGTCATTGTAAACACACCCAATCACACACATTTCGATTTTGCTGCAAAAGCACTCGAAGCCGGCAAACATGTGGTGTTAGAAAAACCTTTTACAACCGACGTGAAAGAAGGTGAAAAACTCATCACTCTGGCACAACAGAAAAGAAAGATACTCACCGTATTTCAAAATCGTCGCTGGGATGGCGACTTCATGGCTGTAAAAAAAATAATTAAAAAAAAATCGTTAGGGCATCTGGTGGAATTCGAAGCCCACTACGATCGATACCGAAACTATGTTGAGGCCAACACCTGGAAAGAAGAACCAGGCAAGGGAGTGGGTATTCTGTATAACTTAGGATCGCACATGATTGACCAGGTACTCTCACTCTTCGGCAAGCCTGCTGCTGTAGATGCGCGGCTTGGCATTCAGCGTCCCGGCGGAAAAGTAGACGACTATTACGATATCCGAATGGAGTACCCGGGGTTGCTGGTCATTTTGAAATCAAGTTATCTCGTACGCGAACCCGGACCCCGATATATTCTTCACGGCGTGGACGGATCTTTTGTAAAGTATGGAATAGACCCTCAGGAGCAATCGTTAAAAGATGGTGTTATTCCAGGCACTGCGGGGTGGGGCACGGAAGAAAAAAAATATTGGGGCAAACTCAACACACAGGTCGACGGCGACCATTACGAGGGATTGGTGGAAACGGAGCCCGGTAATTATCTTCTCTTTTATGACAATGTGTATGAGGCCGTGCGCGACAACAAACCGCTGATTGTAAAGCCAGAAGAGTCGTTGCAAGGCATTTGCGTCATTGAGGCCGCCTTGGAAAGCAATCGCCTCAAGAAATCAATCTCATTGTAGCCAATAAAAAAGGTATCACAACCAGCGATACCTTTCTTGTTTAAACAAACCTTTAAAACAGTACTTTGACTAATTCCGAAGTAATGCCGTAGCACACCATAACAATGGTGCCTGCCCGTGCATATCGCCCGTCATGCGTTGCCTGTCGAGATAATATTGGCGATCATTTTTCTTGTTAGTGCCCTGGCATACCTCGCGGATGTCTCCGTTCTCATCAAGGTAAGAGATCAGTGCGAGCCAACCTTTTCGGGCAGCGGCTCCATAAATTTCTTTGTCAAGCCATCCGTATTTCACGCCGGTAATCATGGCAAACGTAAACATGCCGGTACACGAAGTCTCAGGCCATGATTCCGGGTCATCGATCAACTGACGCCACATGCCATTCTCGGCCTGGTACTTCAATAGCGACGCCATCATTTTTTTGTACCCTCCCATAATGCGCGACCTGTCGGGATTATCTTCTGGCAAAGATCGAAGTAATTCGGCTGTACCGGCTGCCATCCAACCGTCGCCCCGGCCCCAAAAAAACGGAACGTCGGGAGCGTGATAGAATAATCCGTTCTCTCGCTGTAGTGAATCAAGATACACCACCATTTCTTTTGCTGCGCGGTCGATGTATTTTCTATCGCCGGTGGCGCGGTACGCCTGGGCCTGCAACGCAGTGATCATGAACATGTCGTCGATCCACATGCGTGTTTGCCAGGTAAGGCCCTTCTCATAGAATAAGTGCGATTCAGGTTTTACGCGCGGACCTTCAGGTGGGCCCCATTGCTTGTCGGCAATATTTTTGCCCATCTCCAGGTAACGCTGTTCTTTGGTCTGCAGGTAGATCTCCAACGGCACGGCACCGAATACGCTGTGATCGACGTGATCCGGAAGTGGCACCATGCTGGATTCTTCTTTAAACAAAGGCTCAAATCGTTTGATAAGCTGCTCGCGTAATTTTTTATTCTCACTTTCTTTAGCAAAGGTAAGAGCACCATACCACGCACAAGTTTCTGGATACGTCAGCGTTTTTGGCGGGGTGGGTCTTCCAAAATTAGGGTGTGGTGTTGCAACAAAACGATCGGCCACACGCTTGCCGATCTCTTTCGGCGACGATCCTTTAGGCCATTTTTGCAGGTTAGCATTCTGTTTGGGTGCCTGTGCCACAAGACCTGGCCCGATCAGCACCATCAATATGGTGATTATTCCTAGTCTCATAATTCTATTATTAACAGAGATATGACGTAAAAAACATTCTTTCTCACCTACAGTTTTTCAAGGTTCTTATTCTTCTTCAGTTTTTGTTTACGGAGTAATGCTTCCAGGTAATAATAGTCGGCATAGCACAGAGGCACATCCACCTCGCTATTCGAAGGCTTCGAGCCCGTGCTATGCAGCAAGATAAATCCGTTGTTCTGTCCGGCCGGCGAAGTATAGTTTTTCGAAAGATTCCCCACGATCTTATCTGCTTTCGCGCGATACATTTTTCCTTTGGTACTATACAAGCTGAGTTCATACAAGGCAGAGGCAGTAACTGCCGCGGCGGAAGCATCGCGAGGCTCGTTGGGAATGTGTGGAGCGTTATAATCCCAATAAGGAATAAGGTCTTCGGTCTTATTCGGGTGGTCTAAAATGTAAGTGGCTATTTTTTCTGCCTGTAGAAGGAACGAAACATCTTTGGTCTCGCGAAAGCACATCGTGTAACCGTACAACCCCCACGCTTGGCCACGCGACCAAGCTGATTCGTGACTATAACCCTGATGGGTATTTTTCTTCAGCACTGCTCCCGTGAGCGTATCGTAGTCGAGCACGTGATACGAACTGTTATCGGCGCGATAGTGATTTTTCATTGTTGTTTTCGCGTGGCTCACGGCTATCTTGTAAAACGACGAGTCGCCTGTAACGCGGGTAGCGAAAAACAGCAATTCAAGATTCATCATGTTGTCTATGATCACGGGAAATCCCCACTTATCACGGCTGTGATCCCACGACCGCATCACTCCTGTAGCGGGCCTGAAGCGCGTGCTGAGCGTTTTTGCCGATTGGATAAGAATGTCTCTATAGGCCGCGTCGTTTGTAAGACGGTACCCGGTGCCATAGCTACAATACATTTTGAAGCCCATGTCATGCGTTTTCCCATTCCATTTTTCGGGTTCCATTTTGGCATTGAAGGCTTGCGCTTCTTTTTTCCATTCTTCTTTGCCAGTGTATTCATACAGATACCACAGTACGCCGGAAAAGAATCCGCTGGTCCAATCTCGCGAAGGAACCAACACCAGTTCTCCGGCTTTCAACGTACGCGGCGCTATAAGTTCGCTTTTTTTATCATCACCGAATTTTTCATTCTTCATTTTCTCCCGCTTCTCCGACACCTGTTTCAGCAGCAAACGGGTCTGTTGTTCAGCATGGGTGAACGACTGACGTATCAGGTCACTCTCCTTCAATGCTATTGAGCAACATATCAACAATAATAGGCTCAGCGCAATAAACTTTATTCTCATCATGACGATCAGTTAACGTTCGTGGGAGATAACTCAAGTTCCAGCAACTTCATCAACTCCGTGCCCTGGATGCTGGTGGGAACGATGGTGATCGTATGTGTGCCAGGTTGCAGGGTGATCTGTCCTAAACCTTTTGTAAGAGGTCCATTACGCTTTTCTCCAACGGCTACCTTGTCGAACAACACGGCCTGGTCTAACTTTATCTGCAGCTCACCTCCACTGTCGACAGCACCGATATATTTTAAGGTAGCATTGACAGTGAGTGGCTCCAGCAGTCGGAATTTCCATTCCACGGTTTGTGATGTTTTAGTCCAGCCCTCGACATAAAAGCGATCTGTTTTACCGTCGCCGTAACGAAACCCTTCGCCCGTCAGCACGGCATCGAATGCCAGTAAGCGTTGGTTCAAGGTGCTACCAGATATCAATCTTATCGGATCGGCTATAATATTGCCCTCCATCTCGAGGGCTATCACAGCGTCGCTGGCATCCGGGGATTTATCAGGCAAGGTCAACATCATGTCAACATCGGTCTGGCGCTTAATCTTCAAAGGTTTTTTAGAAGCATCGGCTAAAAGATATGCTTTCTTTACACTACTCTTTAATCCGCCGATCATCAGTCTTCCGTCGCTGGGCCATTGAAATACATGAAGAAAAAGCATGTTGCCTTTGCGAGTAGATGTTCCCCAGCTTTGCAAGGGCAGCGGCGTGGCGCGGGTACCATAAATACTCACGCCGTTGATCTCTACCCACTTTCCAATTTCCTCAAGAATGATTTGATCTTTCGGATCGATTTGCCCGTCGCCCATTGGACCAATGTTCATCAATAAATTTCCACCACGCGAGGCGGCGTTGGCCATAAGCTGAATAAAATGCCCCGGTGGTTTATGACTCAGGTCAAACTTGTGATATCCATAAGACTCGTTGGTTGTGGGTATGGCTTCCCAATCTCCCTCTACGGGAAAAAATTCAGCCGGACGATCAGCAGTATTCTTATAGTCGCCGAAAGAAATAGCGCTGCTACGAGCAAGTCGGCCGTTGACTACTACGCGATTATCGACTTCACGAATAGCCTTCAGGATTCGGATATTTTCAGATAGCGGAAGTTTGCTGGGTGTATCGAACCATAAAATATCAGGATGATATTTCTGCAGGAGCTCTTTGATCTGCGGGATAGCTTTTTCGTCTACATACTTGCTGGCTTTGGGCAACCTTTCGGGATGATAATCGAACCAGTTCTTCTCTCCCTTGGGACCCCCAAAAAAGTTCTTGTCGCCACCGGGATTCTGATATTCCCAATCGTTGCCTGGCGCATCGGGGTGTCCCCAGTCGTAGGCATGAGAATAATAGAATCCGAATTTTACGCCATACTTTTTACACGCGGCGCTAAGCTCAGCCATGGGATCGCGCGCAAAAGCCGTTTGTTTGATAATGTTAAAATCGGAGACCTTCGAATCGTACATGGCGAATCCGTCGTGGTGTTTCGAAGTAATAATGAAATAACGCATGCCGGCTTGTTTTGCCAGACGAATCCATTGGTCGGCGTTGAATTTCACGGGGTTAAATTCCTTAGCCACCGCGAGATAGTCGGCACGTGAAATTTTTTCTTTCCGCATCAGGTGTTCGGCATAGCCACTCACTTTGTTGCCTTTCCATTCGCCGCCAGGCAGTGAGTATACACCCCAATGAACGAACATTCCGAATTTTGCTTCTCGCCACCACGCCACGCGCTCTTCATGGTTTTTCATAGATTCTTTCCACCATCCGTTGAGCGCTTCGTCGATTGCCTGCTGGTCGCGGGCCTTCGCCCGGTTTTGCATTTCTTTATCTTCGTCTCCGCTTTGGGCCAACGCTGATGCTGAGACTGCAACAAGCAACAGCGTGCCGAAAATTCTTGTACGATAATTTTGTTGGGTCATTTTTTTTTGTGGTTTTCTTGTTTCAAGGGTAGTACCATATTCCATGATCGTGTGGCATTGTTAAAGCCACCGGGGCCGTCCATCGTAGCGAAAAACAAGTGTGTGATCGTGCCGTTTTCTATCAAGGCGAATGCTCTTTCGAGCTGCCCCATAATCTGCGTCGCGTCATTGCTCCAATGAATGGTCTTTGTATAGGCCAACGGATTTTTATCCAATCGCCAGTTAAGCCCATCATCAGAGTGCGCTATCACACCGGAATGTTTATGGCCGGTAATTCCGCCCCGCTGATCTTTCACAATCAGATGATATCCGTTTTTGTCTCGCCACAGGAACGGATCTTCAACTTCGCCAAAATGATCTTTACCGAAGATCGGCTCGTTTCCAACAACCGTATAGGGTCCATTGAAATGAGGCGCCTTGGCTACGCCTATCGACATTTCACCCTGAAAAGGAAAAGTGTCTTTGTAGGAGCGCGACTTAAAAATGAGCAACACACTGCCATCATCATGAATCAGTGGCGCCGGATTGGATGTAAGGAAACTGTAAAACGTGTCGGGCTTAGTATTTAAAGCGGGAGCATCGCGTCTCTCCCAGGGCCCATAGGGGCTCTTTGATGTGGCGATGCCGATCCGTTTATTGCTTCGTGCAACAGTTGCATATGGAGATTCCAATGTAAGCACAACAGGGTCTTTCACTTCATCAAAGGGGTGTGTTGATCCCATGTAAAATAAAATGTAAGTGTCTTTGTATCTGGTTATCCTCGGATTGTGCGTGGAGCGTCCATCCCAATATTGTGCCCCTCGTGCAGGTAACGTCACGTCGCTAAACTGATAAGGACCCTCCGGTGTTTTTGATGTAGCGTGTACAACTTCTGAAGCCACCATCCAGCCCGGATGAAAGGGCAAATGCTTTGGCCATCGCGATACGAACATGTGATAAAGTCCATCGTCGCCATAAATCACCGAACTGCCCCACACCCAATAATCCTCCATACTAAAACCTCCGCCTACCGGCGCGGCGAGTGTGTTGTCAAAGAACATCTTTTCCTCGGGCACACCCGTCGATTCACGCTGCTGAGCCCTCGAAAGACCGAACCCAAAGACAAGCAACGAAGTCAAAAAAATTTTTTTCATCATATTCTCACTCATTCAGCCAAATGATTGGATTTCTGACAGGTAAATTGCGGATCACCTCTTCGATCTGGGGCGCATGATCCAACCGTTTCCATGTGTCGAGCCACACGCTGTTATTAAAAGCTATGGCACCAAATACCATAAATGGATGTGCGACAGGCCAATCATCCCAGTACATGACGTCTTGGGGGAACCGCCACTGACTTTTGTCTTCCACATAAGGGTAAAGAAAACGAATACCTTTCTCTATGCTCTTTCCGTCGGTTGTTGTGAAAGTCCATAGATCGTTTTTGTTATCAGACAGGATCGTGCAAACCATTGTCATCGCATCAAGATTAAACAGAGAATAGCCATAGGGCTTGGTTCGTTTTAATTCGCGTGGAAAACTTCCGTTAGCATCCATCTGATTCGGCAACAGTATGGTTTTATACCGCTCGCGGCAAAATTCCAACAATGGCTGGTCGCCGGTAAAACGCGCGAACGCAGCAACCTGCATGACCCAGCACGTACCGTGATTATTTTCGGCGTTCATTTCGTCTTGGCCGTATGGGTGACTAGTAAGCCATGATAAATATTTCGAGAACCACTGGCGGATGGAAGTCATCGCCGCATGATCGACGGCCGGTGAATTCTCCATCACCCGGAGCGCTTGTACAACTTCCATCAGGTGAATGGTGTCGATGATGCCAATTCCTCTGCCGGTAACTTTACCTTTAATCGCCTGAGCATACAACAACGATGGATTCATCATTGTGAGTGTATCGACGAACCACGCATAGGCATGGTATAGTGCGTGCTTTACGTAACGGGCATCTTTGGTGATCATATAAGCGGAACCCAACGACCCAACGATTTTGCTCAACCGCACCATCGCGCGACGGTGCTCTGCAAAATTACCAGGATTGGTTTGACCATCTTTTTGAATGTAGGGGCCTTCCGGCTGATTCGGATCGGGCCACCAGTAATCGCCTTCGGAATAAAAATCATGTTTACCCCCGGCACTTCTCGCACAAATCGAAGCTGTCACGGTAACTGGTTTTTCTTTCAGAGCCCACTCCGCTTCTGCAAGCACCTTTTTTTTTAAGGTGGCAACGACGGCCTTGCGAAGATCCTTCTGTCCATAACAGGAGATCATCGACAAAGTGACCATCATGAAGACTAATCTTCTCATCGCGCTTTCATTCATTTGGTTTATTTTTCACATCCACGGTTTCAAAGGGTCAGGAAACTGATGCATCCCACCGGTTCCTGATCCCTTTTTAGCAGGGCGTCTCATGGTTGAGAATGATTGCACATTTATTTTCTCACTGAGAGGGTATGATGGTTCCCACGAAGCCACCTTTTGCCTGCACTGTCATTGTTATTTTTTGTCCGTTTGCTCTTACCATTTGTGAAGAAAATGTGGTATTGGTTGTTCCATCGGTGATGATAGACAGGCTTCCGTTCTTTTGCAGGAAAGGAAGTTCAAATGAAATCTCCCGCGGTGCATTTTGTCCATTAATACCGCCAACATACCAATCGGTGCCTTTCCTTCTCGCGATCACAACAAATTGACCGGGCGTGCCGGTGATCAAGCGTGTTTCGTCCCAGGCGACCGGAACTTCCCGCAAAAAATTCTTAGGTTCTTCCGGAAGTGCCTGATAAGACTTCAGGTTATCGGCAAAATGAAATACGCCCGACTCGAACACAATAGACAATGCCAGTTCGTGCGCTAAACTCGTTTGACGAATCGCTTCTCGCTTGTTGGTGAATGTCACCGGCGTATAATCCATTGATCCAACGACGTTGCGTGTATAGGGAAGAATGGTATTATGAACCGGCGCTTTATCACAAAACTCCTGGCGACCCGCCCCTTCGGCACCTTTCACCGACTCCATGGAAACCAGGTGGGGATAAGTTCGCTCCCACCCGCGCGGCAAAGTAGAGCCGTGAAAGTTCACCATTATTTTACTTTCTGCCGCATCTTTCAGAATATCATAGTATCGTTTAATAACAGGTTGCTTGTCACTATCGAAAAAATCTACCTTCACACCCCGAACGCCCCAGGCCTGTATCTTCTTAAACTCTTCCTTCCGTGACTCCGGAAAAGCCATCAGGTTGGCATACGTCACACTATCTTTTTCACGACCCATTCCGGAGTGATACCAAAGCACGATACCGACTCCTCTGGTGTCGGCGTATTTTACCAACTCCTGAATTGTACCCCCTGTCATCTGTGGCCACCCGGCGTCGATCAGCACATACTCCCATTTCATATCTGCCGTAAAGTCGATGTAAGCTTTCTGTACGTTAAAGTCGCGCGTTGTTCCACCCGCTGACCACCAGCTCCAACTCGACCTTCCTGGTTTAATCCACGAAACATCCTGGATCACCGACGGCGGATTGAGATTGGCAATCAGGTTCGTTTCCTCTACAGCAGCCAGTGATGATCCGATCACTGCCGCACGCCATGGTGTTGTCCATGGCAACGTAGAAACGGGTTCAGGGTCTGCGCTGCTCGTCACCTCCTCTTTCTCGGGAAACCGAATGGTATAAATTCCATTGTTGTCTTGGTCTTCGAGATGTGTGGCACAATAGGTTTCGTTCAGCGCTGCCTCCGACAGCAGAATCCACAAACCTTTCGCATTGAACAATGCCGGAAACGCCCAGCCTGCCGTATTGGAAGATGGCGTACCTACCGCTATACCGTTTTCATAGAAAGTCTCGTAGCAAGGTTTCTTTCTTGAATTCAGGTCGTAAGGTTGTATCCACGCCTTGGCATCGTTGACGATGGCAAAACCGGAATATTCACGTAAAATTTTATGTGGCCTATCATCACCCTTTGGAAAATGATAACGATAGGCAATACCATCGTTGTAGGCGCGAAATATGATCTGAACCAGGTGATGGCCGTCGTTTTCGAACGTAAGCGTTAACTCCTGAGCATGATTTCGGTTTTGCAATCTCTTTCCCACACGAAGCTCGTACGTTTCATCGACAACCGATTGGTCCTTGCTGATGAACTTAAGATCGCGCGAAAATTGCTGATCGTCGCGGTCGATACCCAGCGGTGATGACTCCAGGGCGACGATGTTGTTGTGTTTAACCGAATAGCGCAATCCATCTTTATTCGAAACCGTGACCACGATCTTCTTATCCGGCGACGCCACCGTCCACTCTCGTTGCGCTTCGACCCTGGATGCGGCCAACAAAATCAAAAATCCAATGACTATCAATCTCATATCACATTTAGTTAAAGAGGAACTATTGTATAATCTTTACCTGGCTCGGTTTGAAAATCAATGACGTACCCATTCCTGTTTGGAACCTCCATGAGTTTCGAAGATTCACTTTTCTTGTACACGGGTATGGTCGGCGTGGCCATTAATACATTGGGGTTCGAACCTGTTGCTGGCACAGAACGAACTTCAACAACTTTAACAGGTATCGTAGTACGAAGCCTGCAATTGCCGCCATGACCAGACCGGATGGTGGCCACTTTCAGTTTTCCGTTTTCCCAGCGCAAGTCGACACCAAATCCTCCGCGTGCTCTTAAACCCTGAACAGCGCCTTTACTCCAGACATCGGGAAGCGCAGGCAACAAGCTTATTTCTCCGGCATGGCTTTGCAACAACATCTCGGTTATTCCTGCAGTGGCGCCGAAATTTCCGTCGATCTGAAATGGCGGATGTGCATCAAACAAATTTGGATAAGTTCCACCACCACTCATCTCTGCTTTTTTCTTCTTTGGATCGATCAGAGTAAGGCCGTCTTTTAAAATCTTGTACGCGTGGTTTCCGTCCAGCAACCTTGCCCACCAGTTGATCTTCCACGCCATCGACCATCCCGTGCTCACATCGCCGCGATGATGAAGCGATTGCATTGCCGCGGCCGCCAACTCGGGCGTGGTGTTCGGTGTGATCTGACTGCCGGGATGCAAGCCGAACAAGTGTGACAGGTGGCGATGTTTGTCATGGGGATCGTCCCAGTCTTTGAACCACTCCTGCAACTGCCCATGTCTGCCGATGTGATAAGGGTACAGCCTCGCTGCTGCGTTTTCAAGCTGACCACAGAATTCACTTTCTTTTTCCAAGATCTTTGCCGCCCTAATGCATGCATTAAAGAGTTCGCGGGTGATAGACATGTCCATGGTGGTGGCCATGCTGATCTGAAATTCCTTCCCGTCGCTTTTTCCGTTTTCATCGACGACCTTAAAAATATTTTCAGGCGATGTGGAAGGATTGGTCACCAGGTTCCCATACTTATCTTCGATGAGCCAACGCAGCAAAAATTGCGATGCGCCTTTCATCAGGGGCCATGCCTGCTCTTGCAAGAATTTTTTATCTCCGGTAAAAAGATAATGTTCCCACAAATGAAGGCTCAGCCAGGCACCGCTCATGGGCCAGCACGCCCATCTGCCCTGACTTCGCGGATCCCATTCGTAACCGCCGGGCGGTGACGTTTTTGCCCAGATATCTGCATTGTGGTGGGCACACCATCCTTCTTCTATGTTATAATTTGTCTTAGCGGTCTTCGCTCCGTTTTCGGCAAGGCTCGAAATAAAATTGAGCAAGGGTTCGTGACATTCCGAAAGGTTTGTGTTCTCGGCCAACCAATAATTCATCTCTGTATTAATATTGGTGGTATAGTTGCTACCCCATGGCGGCTGAACATGATCGTTCCAGATGCCCTGCAGGTTTGCGGGAGGTGCCCCAGGTCTTGAACTTGCAATCAAAAGGTATCGGCCGAATTGATAATATAGCGTAACAAGTTGCGGATCAGGTTGATCTTCGTTGAATCGAAGCATTCGTTTGTCGGTAGGCAGCTTTGCTGCCTGGGCATCTGATCCCAGATCAAGTTTCACGCGTTGAAAGAGGCGCTGATAATCTTTGATATGATTGTCTTTTAATTCGTCGTAAGATTTTTTAAAGGCAACGCTCATGGCATTGACAGCTTCCATCGCAGCATCTTTTCCCTGAAGGCCAGGAGACTTATCGAAACCGTTGAAACTTGTGGCCTCGGTCAGGTAGAGTGTAACGGCATCGGCGTCTCTGACCACTAACGTGGAGTCGGCATTGGACACATTTCCTCCTTCGGCTTTTACTTTAACATGAATTTCAAAATTCATACCCTCATGTTCGTCGTACACCACTTGAAGAGGTTCTGATTCGCGGTTGGCCACATACATGGGTGCTTTGCCTCTTAACATCAAGTGATCGCCCGACGCGTTTGATTTAAACTTCAACTTACTTGTAAGCCCAATCTTCAGGTTCAGACTTTTTTTCTTATTCGCTGTCAGGCGAACGACCAACACTTTATCAGGAAAACTGATAAACATTTCCCGATTGTAAACAACGCCTGAGTTTCGGTAAGAGACTGATGCCATCGCTGTATTGAGGTCGAGGCTTCTTACGTAATTTGTAGTTGCTGTGTCTTTCAAAACAAAATCCAGCAGCAGATTGCCCATATGAAGATAGCGGGCGGAATACGGTCCCTGCATTTTTTTCCAATAGGCGGCTGCCAGAGCATAGTCCCCATCAAACACAGCCTTTCTTACCAGTGAAAGATACTTGGGCCCATTGGGGTTGTTGCCCGGATCAGGGTATCCCGACCATAGCGTGTTATCATTGAGTTGTAATTTTTCATGGGACACGCCTCCAAAGACCATGGCACCGGTTCGGGCATTTCCCAAAGGCAATGCTTCCTCCCACGCCACTGCAGGCTGCTCGTACCACAGTTTTAGACTGGCGTCGTTCCCGGACTGTGCCAACGCGGTCACGGCAGTCATCAGCAGTAAAGCGTAAAAAATAATTTCTCTTTTCATGAATATATCCTCACCTCACCGACTGAAAAAAACTACGGCGTCCCTGATCCCTCATCTTCGATTGTTTCAGTTTTTTCCATCGACCACACAATTTTCAGGTTGGGCGGTAACATCCGCTATGGTGCAATAACTTTGTTTTCCTCGACAATATGATTTGCCCAACTTTTTAAGGCTTCCCAAACGTTGCCAGATCGCTGCTCCGATGTTGTAACATTTTTCATCGCCTGTGCTCCCAATCGCTCTTCAAGCTGTTTCAGGTAGAGGCTTCGCGGCGAGACGTGAGTTCCCCAACTTTCCCAATATCCCTTTCCATTTTGCAGTAACCCTACGCAACCGATGCCCCAGTTCTTGGCGCCTAGCGGGCTTTCGACTTTTATTTCTTTTTTTACGGAGAAACAATTCCAAAAAAGTGTTTGCACACCGGCCCAGCCGTGACCGCTGCCCATCGCTTTACGATTCTGGACTCTGATCTCGCCTCCGTATACATTGTCGAACAAAATGCCGGTCGACCAGCGATGGTGTGGCCCCACATCAGCGAAAGTATTTTCGGCTACACAATCTAAAAAGACGTTTGGACCAGGAACACGCGAACCCGTTACGTAATCATGCCGGCCTCCCCACGACACACATCGCTGAAATAAGTTGCAGGTACTTCCCTGCTCTATATTAAAGGAGTATTTGCGACCTCCGGTGGTCACCGACTTAGGGTCGATCATGGCGCAGTCCTGAACCGTATTAAAGACCGACATATTGGAAATGCTCACGCAACCGTAGCCGAAATATTTGGCCACCACATCTTTTACCCAAGAATTCTCAACACGGCTCAGCACGATGGCATTCCATCCGTGATTTTCATCCTCATTGTTCTCAAAAACAGATTCTATGCGCATGCTCTCTATCCCACATCCCGAAATTCTTCCTGTGATATTGGATTTAAATACGACCGAACCACCGTACTTACTTTCGATAGGATCGACGAGCGGAATATCGACGGTGATCTTGTTGCCATCTACCGCAGTGACGATCCGTTCATACTCCATCTTATAGTCATCGGCCGCCCACCCGTATTGGGCCATGGCAAGGTCGTCAATCCACAGTTGATTGGGAGTTTTTTGAATGATGATATGATCACCTGCCGCAAACGTATGATTTTCCAACATCAACTCCCGAGTTCCGGTGGGCACGTAGTCATTTGTAATTTTGGTTTGAGAACTTCTTACCAGCGCATAACCGGTGCCTTCACCTTTTACCGTGATAAAGTTATGTTTAGCTTTTTGTTTTGCCACCAGCACAGTGCCGTCCACGCCATGACCTTCGCCACGAAGTACTATACCACTGGCTTTGATGGTCAGTGCTCCATCAACATGATAAACTCCTTTCTTTAGCAGTATCGCGCCCCGAAAACCTTGTTTGTTCGGTGCTCGCGCTGAAATTTCGTCAATGGCAGATTGAATCAATGTTGTACAATCCCCTTGCTTCGGATTGACCGTGATCACGGTCTTTACAACCGGAAGCATTACACCGCCTCCACGATAACCAGCTGTCGAAAAATCGGGAACAATATTCGTTTCAATAGTTTGCCCTTCGTTGGCATAGGCAGAATAAACAAGTTTATTATTCTTCAGGCTTACAAGGTTCTGGCTGTTGCCCACTCGCATCAAAAAAAGGCAGGCCATCAGCACAGGGCATAATTTTAATTTAATCAACATCACATTCCACGGATTTTTATAATGGTGATCAGAGAAATTAAGGCTTCCACCTCCAATGCCGGGGTAGAAGCCTGAGAAGTATTGATACTGTTACCAGAGGTTAAGGTCCATATTCTGCAAAGTCGCCAACAATATGGATCGTTCCATCGGTGGCCAGCAGATTTGAAGTTCGCGCACGAACCACTTTGATAGACCCGAAGAATTCGTTGATAGTGACTTTTGAATCGCGATCGTTAACGATTCTAAGCAACATCTTGTTCTTGGCAGCCGTCGACAACGTGATCAGTTCTATATTGTCCGGTGTGAGGTTGTCGTACGTGTATTCGCCCTCTACCATGTGATACAATAAAAGATTTCGTACCTGCTCTACAGGATAGTCTTTCCATTTGGTGGCAGGTTTCCCGTTTACGGTATACTTACCAAAATAACAATTCACGTCAACCTTGCCTTTAGAATCCAGGCGATAAATGGCCAGGTTGTGCAGGAAGAAAAAAGTCCGGCCAGGTTTGCTGAATTCATCAGTTAAGCCTGCGTACTGAATGGCGGAAAGTAATGAATCGAGTTGGTGACCAGGGCTGGATTGCAGAAACTCCATCACGGTCATGTTGATGTGCGGGTCGAGGGTTCTGGGTGTGTATTCATAATCTTCCTGTAAACCGAGACCCATAAACTCACAACTGCTGAATACCAGCGCCGAAGCGAAAAGGATGAATATTGATATTGCGTTTTTCATACTCTCATTTTTTTAATTGTATCCTTCATTCTGGACCAACAGGTTATTTTCATTCAGAATATCTCTGTGAATTGGAAACCTTATCCTGGCGGGGTCGCCAAAACCTGTTACGGCCAGGCCTCTTTGTTGTTGACGGACACGAAGTATCGGATCCATCACAGATATGGCCCGATCGGTGCGCACCAGGTCGAACCAACGTTTTCCTTCTGAAACAAATTCCAGTTGTCGCTCCTGGAGAATCGCGGTCTCCATCGTTGAAAGAGTAGGCACATCAGTGGGAAGCAGGTTCGGCAATTGAGCACGCGTGCGAATCTGGTTCAAGGCAGTGAGCGCGGCAGTACCGTTCCCGAGCCTTGCATAGGCTTCTGCCCGCAGCAGAAGAATGTCTGCAAAGCGATAGAGCGGAAGTTTAGCTTCGCACTGAGCAGTGGTCTGATATTGAATCACGCCGTTGATCGCCACGTAATACTTCCAGATCTTATCGATGTTCGTCGTCACTTTCAACGTATCGTAGGTCTGCCCTCTGCGGATATCGCGCTGACTTGTAGCGTTGGCTTCAAAGAGAGATTGTAACGGATCATCGATCTCGAACTGACTTGTGTTACTTCCGTTACCGGTTCTGCTTCCAATGCCATTACCGCCATCCTGCAGGAAATTCCAGTGCAAGCTCCAGATCGCTTCTTTGGTTCCCGCAGGATCGGTAAAGATCTTCTTCCATCCCGCGATGATATTCGCTCTTCTCTGCGAAGGGTTCGACACCGTGCTGGTCTCCAGCGAATAACGATTCAACGCGATGAGCAATTGCGAGGCGTCTATTGCAGCCTGATAGTTCTTCATCCACATGTGAACATCAGTAGTGATGGCGAGTATACCTCCAACGGTAATATCCCAGACACCTGTCACAGCTTTATCAACCAGCGTATACGCGGTGTTGAGATCAGCGAGAATGACGTTGTTCAGCACTTCATTAGCCGGTGTTTGGCCTATCCTGGGATTGTCTTCGATCTTTTCATAGGGAGTGAGCCACACCGGAACATCGCCCCACACACGCACCGCATAGAAATAACATATTGCGCGCATGGCATAAGCTTGTGAGAGATAGTGATCTCTGGTTTTAGCATCGAGATCTTTTACTTCCGGGATATATTTGATCGCAAAATTGGCAATTCCAATCACGCGGTAGAGGCTTTCCCAACTGGCGGCGCCAATGGTAGAACTGAGATTTCCAATAGCGATATCGACCTGGAACTGTCCGGTGCCACCGGCTGTAAAATTATCAGCGCGGCCTTCTCCCCAATCAAAATAGTTATTATTCATGGCCTTCTGAAACGCATCGTACATACTGGCCAGTCCGGCCCTCACGTCGTCGGGCGATTTCCAGAATGTTTCTGCCGACAAGGCCGAAATAGGCTGCTCATCGAGAAAGTCGTCGCATGCTGCCATCAGCAGGAGCATCGATAATACAAGTAAGACCTTTTTCATCTGTTTAAATTTTAAAAACCGATATTGATACCTACACCCAATTCACGTTTCTTCGGATACGCTCCACCGTCTTGTCCCATCTGGAGCGGATTGTTGATGGATATCTCCGGGTCGAACCATAAGTAGTTGGTCCATGTCAGCAAATTTGATCCGTAGACATACGCACTCAGATTTTTTACGTGCAACTTGGACGACAGTTCCTGACTTATCCGGTAGCTAAGTTTGACGTTTCGCAATCTTATAAAGGATCCATCTTCGATAAAGTAGCTGTTGGTTTCACGAAGGTTGTGCGGAAGATTTCTGGCGATCCAGATATAGGTAACGTCACCGGGTTGATTCCATGCATTATTGATAAAGTAAGGCTGTGGTGTGATGTTGGTCGGATTCATCACATAAGTGTCGCGACGG
>JBMOKS010000277.1:0-2291 GCA_049324355.1 Bacteroidota bacterium | reverse complement strand
GGTGAGGAAAGGATGCTTATGGAAGTATTTTTCGGTCCGCCAATGCTCACACCAGTCGGTATGAATCAATACAGCTTTGCCTTTTAGCGACAATCCTTCGAACCGATTCTTATCAACCGTAATTCCGTCGCGATAGTTGGCACGAACAACAATGCCTGGCAATTCGGCAAACTTTTCGATATGGGTTTCGCTCAAGTCCTTTCCATCCGCAAAACGATGAAACGGCACATCTACGTAGGTACCGGTGTTGGATACCATCTCGATCTTGCCGATCTGAAATTCATAACCCGGAGCGTAAATACTTCGCGATTGCTCGCGACTGAGATAGTCACAAATGATCGGACCCGGCAAACCTTTGTAGGTTACCATGCCGTCCTCAATGGTGTGACTTAAATCGATAAAGCGTTTCATTTTTTCATCGGCATCCACTCGAAGTCCTCAGACTTAGGGAAGCCGTCAAAAATTCCTTTGATGAATTCGTTTGGTATGGTGAGTTTTCTTTTGATCAAATCCATCCACGCACCCTCCACGTTGAGGATAGTCGCCACGGTGCCGTCGGCTTTAATGAAATGATGGCGCAAACCCCAACGGCCAAAATCTTCGGTTGCTTTAATCAGATGAATATCCAGAGTGATTCGATCTTCCAGTTTTATTTCACGACGAAAAATTGCCTCCTCACGGAATAGTATCGGGCCCATTTGAAACTCTTCTAACTTCTCCGATGTCAATCCGCTGTCTTTCAAGAACTGCATACGCGCCGCTGCAGCGAAATCGTAGTAGACAGAGTGGCGAAGATGGCGGTTGGCGTCAATGTCTGCCCAGCGAATATGGATGGGGGTAGTAAGTTTAGTCATGTTGATTGATAAGTATGATCTGCCGTGTCCAACTATGCTTATACGCTAGTCAAATCCGAAGGTTTAACGGAGCGAAGATACTGTATCCGATCATGAAAATCGCGGTCGGCATAATCACCTGCACGCAGCTGATCAAACAATTCTGTCATTTCGGCGCTGTGCGCAGTTCGTTTACCATCCTTTAATCCCACATGTACAAACCGTGACCACATTACCGATTTGAAGTGTGATGCGGCGCTATCGAGCATCTGCATCTCCACCAGTATCTGATCCGTTTGATGACCGACAATTGCGGAGCGCACCACCACCGACTCGTTTACACGGGCAGGCTTGAAATAGGCAATCTGATTGGAACTCACGACCCAGCCCACGCCCAGTTGGGCAAACTTTGCCAGGGTGAGTCCGTAATTCTCGGCGATGTGGTCTTCGCGTGCGTCGAGAAAATACTTGATGTACCATACATTGTTCAGGTGGCCATACAAATCGCAGTCGGAAAATCGCACCGCCATTTTACTTTCCGGCCACTTTGTGAGAGAAGCTTGCATTGTTTCCATTTGTTTGTTTTAGACCGATCGGTCTTTTTGTGAGTAAAAAAATTTAAGCTCGTAATTCGTTATTGATTACTGTCTTCAGAAATTCGATCGACTGATTAAGTCGTTTGGGTTCGTCGAGTGCCTTCGCTAAGAAAATGGCACCCTCAATCTGCGCATAGATCATCGACGCATAATATTCGCTATTAATGTCTTTCCTTATCTCACCAATTCTTTTTCCCTTTTCAATCACGCGGTAGAGGTCGTTCAACATCTTCTCAATTCCTTCGCGCACATCTTTTTTTAATCGCGGCATGGTATCGTCTACCTCTACACTAAAGTTGAGTATCGGACACCCGCCGGCTGGGCCACGTCGTGTATAGTCTTTGTGAAAATCGCAGATGGCAATCAGTTTCTCAATCGGGCTACTTTTCTGGCTAGCCGCGGCCACGATCTCTGCATACACCGAATTGAATAACCAGGCGAACACTTCTCTCCCAAGTTCTTCCTTGCTGTCGAAGTTGCCATACAGGCCACCTTTGGCGAGGCCGGTTGCTTCCAGCACATCGCTCATGGACGTTCCTGAAAAGCCTTTCTTATTGAAAATTGGCGCGGCTTTTTCAATAATAAACTGACGTGTACGATCGGCTTTAGTCACCATGGTTAACAAATATACGAAAAAATAGACCGATCGGTTTTATTTTTTTTCAGGTGAAGTCTATGGGGTGTTGATCTCGTTAAATGACTGACTTGAATCGTCCGTCCAACTCATTGGGTAATTCTTATCGATGAACTCCAGCGAATCGGTCGTTAAAAACAACGGACGGAACGTATCAATCATCACCGCCAACTCGTGCGTTTCCTTCGCTCCGATGCTTTTCTCAACAGTTCCCGGATGCGGACCGTG
>JBMOKS010000276.1:0-2300 GCA_049324355.1 Bacteroidota bacterium | reverse complement strand
GGATTGTTAATCATGATGAAAAGCTTTGGAAAAAAAAATGACGAAAAAACAAGAATATGGAGCGACCGCAGCGAACAAACGCCAGATGACTATCTTGATTCTACCACCGCCTTCGGCGGCGTAAAAAGGAACATTATCTCTAAAAATTTCAAAGGGGGCGAGATCACCACGATCTTTGGCGGAACCGACCTGATCTTCACCCAGGCAGACGTGAATGGCAAAATTGTGCTGGAAGTAACGCAGCTCTTCGGTGGCACCAAGCTGATCGTACCTCCGCATTGGAAAGTTGAAACCGGCGACCTGGTATGCGTCTTCGGCGGTGTAGACGACAAACGCCCTGCTGTGGCCGATGGAACGGTTGATCAAAACAAAGTACTCGTGCTCAAAGGAACCTGTATCTTCGGGGGTATCGATATCAAGAGTTACTAAAAGCCAAAGACTTCCCATTACCCTCAACAATGGCTGTCATGAACTGGTATATTGCAAAACTAGTATTCAATATCTCGGCCGAGAACACGGCACATAAACCACAGTTTGATGAACAACTCAGACTGATCTCGGCCGAGACTACAGAAGAAGCCTTTCTGAAGGCGCGCGCACTCGGTATCGGTGAAGAAGACTCTTTTCTGAATGAAAAAAAGAATCGCGTAAGATGGGAATTTGTTAACGTTATCGAAATTTTACCGATGAAGGCACTGGAAGACGGAATGGAATTATACTCACATATTCATGAAACAGAAGAGGCCAAAGCCTACATACATTTTGTTCATCAAAAAGCTATATTCCTGAGGTTAAATGCAAGACAAGTTTGCCAGGATCATCAACTGTGAACCAGAACTTTTCATATAAGATCTTCCTGATCATTTACGTCATGTGGTGGTTGGGATGGATCATTCTCCAGACCCTCGCGCTGCGATATGCCACGGTAAGTCTGCCTTGGCGCATGGCGTTAGAGGATGCCGCCGTCAGCAACGTGATTCTGGCGCTGGCAGGTTACATGAAGATCTCAGCGCTTCGCTACTACAGACCTCGGCTCGCCTACCAGGTAATCTGGGGCGCGTTGTTTGCTGTAGGCGCAGTCATGGCCTTCCGGTGGATCATGATTCAGCTCGAGCCCGACCAGTCGTTGTATATGGATTTTCTGGAAGACTCATTGGTGGTGAGGGCATTGTTCGCATCGTTAATGATGGCCTTCATTATTGCATTCACTTGGCTATGGTCTTATGTGCGCGAGCAGCAGGAAACTGATAATCGGAAAGCCGACACAGAAAAACTGGCGCGTGAGGCCGAGTTATCTAAACTACGGCAGCAACTTCAGCCGCACTTTCTCTTCAATAGCCTCAACTCCATCAGCGCGTTGGCCGGTACCAGGCCTGACGAAGCCCGCAAGATGATCCAACAGCTTTCTGATTTCCTGCGCGGCACTTTAAAAAAAGACGAACAGCAGTTGGTGTCGCTTTCCGAAGAGCTGGAGCATCTTCAACTTTACCTCGACATTGAAAAAGTACGCTTCGGTCATCGTTTAAAAACCGTGACGCAAAAGGATGAGGCGTCGCTCAACATGCAACTGCCTTCGTTGCTGCTGCAACCGGTTGTAGAGAACGCCATCAAGTTCGGCCTGTACGATACTGTTGGTGAGATCACCATCAGCATTTCAGCGCGGGCAGAAGACCATCAGTTGGTTGTTGCCGTAGAAAATCTATTCGACCCCTCCACCTCGCAGCCACGGCAGGGCACGGGCTTCGGATTAAATTCCGTTCAAAGAAGACTATATTTATTGTACGCGCGGCAAGACTTGCTGAGCACTGAGCAACTTGACAATACATTTATCACCCGCATAAAAATTCCGCAACTTGTATGATCAAAACCATCCTGATCGACGATGAGCCTTTAGCCCGCAGCGTAGTGCGCGAATACCTACAATCTCACGCCGAGATTGAGATCGTGCAGGAGTGTAGCGATGGTTTCGAAGGCGTGAAGGCCATCGCACAGCACAAGCCCGACCTGATCTTTCTCGACATACAAATGCCGAAGATCAACGGCTTTGAAATGCTGGAACTGCTCGATCAGCCACCCGCCGTCATCTTCACCACGGCATTCGATGAATTTGCCATGAAAGCCTTTGAGACACACGCCATCGATTATTTGCTCAAGCCGTTCAGCAAAGATCGTTTCGACAAGGCCGTGCAAAAATGGTTTCAGCAACGGCAATCACCAAAAACCGATACTGCCATTATTCAGGAAGCGATCCGACAGCCCGAAGAGCGAAACAGGATTGTCGTCAAAGAAGGTGGTAATAT
>JBMOKS010000275.1:0-2300 GCA_049324355.1 Bacteroidota bacterium | reverse complement strand
GGGGGTAGAAATCAATGAGAAGTTTGGGGTTGAGGCAGCTCGTCTGTTCACTGCCGCTGGATTCAAGGCAGTGGAAATTATCAAAGATTTGACTGGTAAGCCTAGGGTAGTGTGGGGGATGAAGTCCCTCGAAGGCAGAGTTTCCTTGGCAAGATGAATATTTGTCATTTCTGTGAGCAAAGAAGTTGTTCCGAAAGTAATATTGTACATTGAGAATCAGAAGGAACATGGCAGAAAAGACTCTTCGTATATGAGCTTAATGAATTTGTAAAAAGAATATGAGCCTGTTGAAACGATTTGGTGACCAGGGTATGAATGTTTCTTTTGTCGGTTCCGGCAACCTCGCCTGGCACCTGGCTCCGGCGCTGGACAACACCGACTTTGCCGTAAAAGAAGTTTACAGCCGAAGCCCTAAGCACGCGGCGGCACTGGTGGACAAACTCTATCAGGGAAAAATTCAGACTTCGCTCGACTTTTCAGCAAGTGCGTCGAAAATATTTATCATCGCAGTGCCTGATGATGCCATCGAAGAGATTGCGCAGGAAATAATATTGCCCGACGACGCCATTTTGGTTCATACTTCGGGAAGCCAACCTTTAAGCGCACTGGGATACGCTGCAACAAACAAGATCGGGGTGTTTTATCCCTTGCAAACTTTTACTAAAGCCAAGAAGATCGACTTTAAAGATGTTCCTGTGTTTATCGAAAGTGAAGATTCGGAAACCGAAAGAGTTTTGATGAACATGGCAAAGGCCATTAGCAAGAAGATCTATAAAATTTCTTCCGACGACCGGAAAGCGCTGCACGTGGCAGCTGTATTTGCATCTAACTTTACCAACCACATGCTTACCATCGCCCAGGGTATCTTAGAAGAGCATGATTTGAATCTTGACCTGCTGAAACCCCTGATCGCTGAGACCATCAACAAAAGCCTGACCATCGGTCCGGAAGATGCTCAAACCGGCCCGGCCAAGCGTGGCGATCTTGAGATACTCGATAAGCACATGGAATTTTTAAAAGACGATGAGGCTACTGCTGAAATTTATAAGGTCATCAGTCAACAAATTTTGAATAAATATTCCGGCGACTGATCATTCGAAAGTTACGTTGAAAGTTTTCTGTTCGGTGAACTTCTGTCCGTCGTCGGTATAGCCAACGACTTCGACCTCAAATTCGCCGAGGTCGTCTGGAAGAAAAAAAGTTACCTCTGCGCTTTCATTGATGCGAATATTTGGCGCCCAGTACACAATATCCCTGAAATCGGGAATACGATCGGCACCCTTTGCTTTCCGGGAGTAATTCGGAACACTGAATTTCACCGGCGAGTGAAAGTCCTGGTATAGGGTGGTTGATTCGTGCGCAATAGCAGTAGGAGTTTTTGTGTAAACGGCGAAGATCCCATGATCGGCCAGCCCTTGAATACCACATTTGTTAATGGAGGCTGTGCGCCACGTGATCTCAATCGTTTCGATGTCAGCCGGTTTTAAATGGATCAGTTCTTCAATGTTGGTTACGATCTGGTTGTTCACCAACACCAGCGGTGGCTTATCGTAAAAATAGATTTTGTTGCTGTTCTCGATGTTTCGGAGCAGCAGTGTTTTTAAGTTGTTTTTACTTTTGATCTTGGCCTGGGGAATGATCTCCTTGATGAAAGTTTCGAGGTCGGGTAACAGATAAAAATCTGCAGGTCTATAAACATGATCAGAAGGAAGTTTGATCAACTCGGTTTCAGGCTCATCGTTTTCTAGTTTATAGACCGTTTGAATGATGTCTTTGATGTTGAGGCTCGAAGATGCCACGGGCTCGGACACCATGTTGTTCTCGACTTTGAAATCTATTGGCGGCATCGAAACAGTAGAAGCCGGATAAACCATCATCTCTTTGGGATACAGTTCGCTGGTCTGGCTAAAAACAATGGTTGAAACCCGCTGCGATGGCGTAGAAGGGAGCCCCTTCTTTCTCACCGAAACCGAAAAATCTCCAATAGAACCTTTTCCCAGGCCTGAGGGGATCTTGCAGGTGAGTATAAACTTATCGCGAGGATGATAATGCGCCTTGTTGGTTTTTAGTTCAGCTTTTATAGTCGTTTCAGGTAGAATCAACGCGGTTGAGATCAATTCGTCTTCCTCCGAAAATAAACCGACATGTATGGTGGATCTATTTTCTTGAGTTGTGGGTACTGAGACCTTAGTTTTTCCATTGGTTTCGAACGCAGAAAATCCGCCCTGCTGGCAGACTAAGATTTTTCCGGATACCACTTTATTTAACCCGATGGTTAACGAGTCCTTGCCGGAGGGGAC
>JBMOKS010000274.1:0-2322 GCA_049324355.1 Bacteroidota bacterium | reverse complement strand
ACCAGTCGATCAAGGAATAATAGGCTCCGCATTTGATATTGCGTTTTCTGAGCTCATCAAAAAAAGGCCTGATCATATCTCGCTGTGCGGGCGTGGCCTTTACGACGCTCAGGTCATTCATTTTGGTGTCGTACATGGCTACGCCGTCGTGATGTTTGGTCGTGATCACCGCATATCGTGCACCCGATTCGCGAATAAGTTCGGCCCACTGTGCTGGATCATACTTGGAAAGGGTGAATGACTTGAGCTGCTCCATATAGGAGGCATAGTCAATTTTACGATTGTAAAAACTCCATGATTCGTCTACACCTTTGACGGCGTAGATGCCCGAGTGAATAAATATCCCCAACTTGGCATCGGCAAACCATTGCATTTTGTTGCTGATGGAACTTGAATTTATTTTTCCCTGACCTGAAGTGTGGACGTAACACAGCACGAAAAAAACTAACGCAAAGTTGAAACGAGAAAAGTGAAGATTCATAAGTTGAATTTTAAACGGAACACGGAATTCGATGCGCTAAAAATATTTACGGAAGGACAACCTGCCAAACTTTCGGCATGAATTACTTTTCCGTGTTCGTGTGTTTCGGCCCCAACCTAATTCAAATGAATACTTGTCATCGTATATTTGACATGCTTTTGAAATTCAGAGTCATATGGACAGCGAAAATTTTGATCAATTTAAAGACCAATGCCTCGAACAGATATCGTCGCTTCAGGAAGAGTTTATGAAGTTGTATGATATATCCTGTTATGAGCGATGGTCATTTGACGACGACTTTGGAGTATTTCAATTCGATTCAGACGACGGCCGGAATCTGTACTTTAAATATTCAAGTGTCGGATCTTTTTCAGAAAATACCAATACCTGGAAATGGGCATGGGACAATAAAAATTTAAAAGACAGCGAGCGCAAGGGAATGGAGAAAGTAAGGATCCATGGAGAAAAGCATGGATTCAATGGCCTTACTGCAGGCCTAGTGGACGCAGACGATTATACAGGCTGGTCCATGACGGCCATAAGCGCAAAAATTTTGAATGCGATTGGTGTTTACCGTTTTAAAGAAGACCACCTCACCTTTTATTTCGTATTCACCGGCGAGTTGACAAAGACCGAGTATGACAAATTGAAAGAGGAATATGTGATCTGCAGAACTCATGGCGCATCGCGGGCGGCTTTCGTCTGCCAGCATTTGAATAGGGAAACCTACACCGGTTTTCATGAAGCTTTCGAATCTAATCCGCTCATCGATCCTGATGACGACCATCAGGCGTGGTGTGACGAATGTGAAAGGGTCAGATCACAAGAAGGAGAATGGAACGATACATCGGAGGCGTTTGCGAAGATTCGACTTATTTGTGACCAGTGCTTCTTTGAAATTAAACGTAGGAATCAACCAGGGTAATGGTTTTTTCTAATTTTTTATTTGCTGGAAAAGACATTTGGCTAATGTTCATAAAAATTGCCATCTTGATTTGAGTATATGAAAACAAGTATTCTACCAGCCTTAATCGCTACATTTCTACTGATTAACTGTGGAGGGAATCCGTCACAGGAAGCGTCGATCTTAAATGCCGATCAGTTCGAAAAAATGATGAATGAATCACAAAACAAAATAGTCCTGGATGTTCGAACGCCCGGGGAGTTTGAGACGGGGTTTATTTCCGGAGCCGTGCTCATGAATTTTCATGACGCTGATTTTAAGGAAAAAGTAAATACCCTCGATAAGTCCAGGAGCATTTTTGTGTATTGCGAAAGTGGCGTGAGGAGTAACAAAGCTTCGGTGATTCTTAAAGAATCCGGCTTCGAGGATGTATACCTCCTCACGGGGGGACTCAAGGATTGGAGAGCTTCCGGAAAATCGCTGTCGAAATAATCCCTGTGGCCCTTCAGGTTTTTGTCATCGGATTGTTCTTCAGCTTTGTTGGGTCCATTCCTCCCGGTACACTAAATATACTGGTACTGCAGCTAGGACTTGAAAACAAAGTGCGTACGGCCTTGCGTTTTGCGCTTGCTGTAGCCATCGTCGAGTATCCCTATGCATGGATCGCCGTTGTGTTTGAGAATCTGATTACCTCAGCACCTGCGGTTACGCAAAACTTCCAGCTAACCGGTGCTGTTGTCATGACCACCATCGGCATTTTTAATCTATGGTCTGTGCGTAAACCCACACAATTTGCCGTGAAGTTCCAGGAAAGCGGATTTCGAAGGGGACTTGTCCTTAGCGTGCTGAACCCACAAGCCATACCCTTCTGGATTGCGGTTACGGCTTATTTAAAGCACGAAGGTTGGATCAATCTCGATACACCGCTACGCATACA
>JBMOKS010000273.1:0-20852 GCA_049324355.1 Bacteroidota bacterium | reverse complement strand
TCTTGGTTTATTTTTGGTTTTTCAACTACAAACGAGGAACCAAGAACAAGAGACAATTTTACATTCCGATGTTGACAATTTCAAACTCCATTTCGCCGGCAGGGGTTTTAATTTTTGCCGTCTCTCCTTTTTTCTTGCCCAGCAAACCTTTTCCGATCGGAGACTGTGTCGATATTTTTCCTGCCTTAAGATCAGCTTCCTCTTCGGAAACCAATGTATATGTTACAGAAGCTCCATTCTTTTTATTCTTAATGGTAACTTTCGAAAGTATCGATACTTTAGAGATGTCGATGTTGTTCTCATCCAGCAATCGGGCGTTGCTCAACAGGTCTTCCAGCTGGGCTATTTTTGCTTCGAGTAGTCCTTGCGCATCTTTCGCAGCATCATATTCAGCATTTTCGCTGAGATCACCTTTATCGCGTGCTTCGGCGATTTGTCTTGCAATGTCTGCCCGGCCCTTGGATTTCAGTTCAGTCAATTCGTTTCGCAACTTATCCAAGCCCTCCTTGGTGTAATATGATATTTTGCCCATGACGAGTAAAAGTTAATGGTCAATCTGTTTTATTCAGCTCTTTCTCAATCCCTTTTCATTGACGGAGAAAAAAGAAACAACGGCCTCATTGCTGAGACCGTTGCTGTGATACAAAGGTAATACTTTATATTTCTAATAACAAAAATCAGGTTCCGACAAGCTCTGGCAAGTTTGTTTTTATTTGTTCGAGTATTTCATCATCGAATTTGGCAAGGTACAGGGTTTTCACTTTCGAAAGCTGTTCTACGGTGAGTCCCTTGGCTCCTCGAAGATCGGCTTTATACAAGCTTGCATTTTCGAAGTCGGCGCCCATGACATAACAATTCTGCAGGTTGGCCTCCATCAAAAAAGCATTGTTGAAATTGGCCTTAATAAGAAATGCATTTTCGAATTGCGACTTTATCAGGAAGGCGTCTTTATAATTGGCACCACTCGCATAAGCTCCCCTGAGATTGGCCTGGTTTAAATTTGAGTTTTCAAAATTCGTCTGATTCAAGCGGGCATTCTCCATGTTGGCCTCGATAAGCGACGATTGCGAAACATTGGCGGAATTCAGGTTGGAGCCTGCCAGGTTTGCATAGTTCAGGTTAGTGCGAGGAAGGTAACAGTTCACAAGATTGATGTCGTGGATCTTATGTCGGTTCAAACGTTTAATATTACCCACTGTTCGAAAGGCCGCTTCTTCAGACTCCCAAAGACGGAAGTCGTCGATTTCATCTTTATAAGTGCGAATGCGCTGACGGATCTCGCCGTTTTGATTCAACCAAAAGATCAGGATACCGATCACAGCGATATCGAAGATCATACCGTGAGCTTCGGCAAGGATCTGAGGAATAAAATTACTGAAGTCTGTAAAGTAGTAGGGTAAGCTGAGTCCAATAACCAGAATGGCAACACAAATAAGAACAATGGTAGACGTTAGCAAGGGCCTTTCGATGACAGAGTTATAAAACTCACCCCATTTTTTCATCTTTTTTTGCAGGAAGCCCATACTTGACAACTAGAAACTGAATATAAAAAAAATAAACTGTCTAAACCACTTAAAGCGTCATTAAAGTGTCACCATTTTCTGAGTCAAAGCTACGTTAATTTTAATGTGTGATTCAAATGTCCAGCCCGCAATGTGAGGGGTGAATATTACATTAGACTTGCCAGCCAGATTGTTGAAGGATTGGAGCTCACCCGGGCTCAATTTCTCTAATTTTTCGTTTTCCAGTACATCGAGCGCAGCCGCCCTGACTTTGCCGCTGTCGATCGCCTGAACCAGATCACCAAGCGGCACAATCTCTCCCCTGGCAGTGTTTAAAAAGATAATTTTTTTTGCGAAGCGATTGAAATAAGATAAGCTTACCAGGCCACGAGTTTCATCGGTAAGTGGAATATGCAAACTCAGAATATCAGTGTGGGCGAACACATCATCCATCGTGACTTCTTCACAAAACTGGTCGGTGAAACCTGTTTTATATTTATCGTACGCTAAAACCTTACATCCAAATCCTGAAAGCCTCTTCGCAAAACCTTGCCCCATGTTTCCATAACCAATCAGGCTAACAGTTTTTCCCATGATCTCTTCTCCCCTGTTACCTTCACGATCCCAAACTTTTTTCCTCACTTCACGATCGGCTTTTGGAATACTGCGAAGCAGCGACAGCAAGACACCCACTGTATATTCACCTACTGCATCGCGATTTCCTTCGGCCGCATGGAGCACGCGAATATTTTTTTGTTCCAGATAAGATTGATCCAGGTTATCAAGTCCGGCACCGGCCCTTCCGACAAATTTCAAGGTGGGGTTTTCTCCCAGAAGATCGCGGTCTACAAAAGTTTTGCTTCGGATGATCATGCCGTCAAAGCCATGATGTGTGGTTTTGATCTCTTCACGGGTGATCTTAGGCAAATACTCATACTGCCAGCCTATTTCCGTTAGCATGGAAAACAGGCTTTCATGCATGGAATCAACGATGAGACATTTTTTGGCCATTTACATTAGCAGAAGGTGAACCGTAAAGAAGTATAGGGTAAGGCCCAGCAGGTCGTTAATGGTGGTGATGAAAGGACCTGCCGCCAGCGCAGGATTGAAACCGAAACGATTTAATACCAACGGGGTGATCGTACCGATAAACGAGGCGAACACAACAACGCTGAACAACGCAATAGAAACCACCAGAGACAATTTGTATTCCTGGAAGAGCACCACATTGGCACCCCACACCAAAATAGACAAAAAAAGGCCATTGAGTATCGCAACAAAAAAAACCTTGATCAATCTTTTCCACAGCCCTTCGTCAACAAAATCGGGATTAGCCAAGCTCTGAACGATGAGTGACGAAGATTGTATGCCAACATTGCCGCCAGTTGCTTGAATCAACGGCGTGAAAAAAGCTATGGCCGTTACCTGCGCTAGTTCCGCTTCGAAAAGGCCCATAAACTTTGCATTCATCAATCCGCCAACAATACCGATCAACAACCACGGCAGGCGGGCGCGCGTATTTCTCCACACACTATCGTCCTCTTCAACGTCTTCGCTGATACCCGTCATCAACTGGCGTTCTTCCTCTGCTTGTTCGGTGATCACATCAACCACGTCGTCGATGGTGATACGCCCCACAAGTTGACCTTGTACGTTCACGACCGGCACCGATTCCAAGTCGTATTTTTTCATGATCTCGGCGACTTGCCAATCTTCGAGATAGGTTTCAACCGAAACAATATCATGTTCGCAGATGTCCGCCACAATTTTTCTCGCGTCAGAGATGATAAGATCTTGCAGCGCCAATCGGCCTAGCAGCCTATCGCGGTCATCCACCACATACACAGCATAGAACTTTGAAACGTTCTCGGCCTGCTTGCGAATTTCCTCCACACATTGAACGACCGTCCAGTGACTGCGGGCTTTGATGAGTTCTTTCGCCATCAAACCGCCGGCTACGTTTTCTTCGTATCGCAGCAGTTCCGTTACCTGTGTGCGGTGTGTATGCTCCAATCCTGAAAGAACTTCTTCACGCTCTTTCACGGGGAGTTCATGTAAAATATCGGCCGTGTCGTCGGAAGCCAGCTGGTTTAGGAAAACGGCGATCTCCTCGGGCCGGTATACTTTGAGATATTGTTTGCGGGTGTCGGAGTCGAGGTCGCTGATGATCTCGGCCTGAAGTTCAATCGGAAGCATATCCATCACGTATTTGGATTCCTCCGCATTGAATTCATATAACAACGCCGTAATATCTGCCGCCTTAATGCCCATTAGCGTATCGCGAATAAAATCGGCGTCGCGCTCGTCCAGCGCCTGCTGAAACCGATCGCGAAATTCTTTCGACAGCTCAAATTCTACCATGTGTTCCTGCACGACTATTCTCGATTAACTTGGTAAGGTGAATAAACTCGTCTACCGAAAGCTGTTCGGCGCGATTGTCCAATAACTTAAGCGTCGAAACTTCGGCTGCCAAATTTAGATTTTTTAGTGCGTTGCGCAAGGTCTTGCGTCGGTTATTGAATCCTTGCTTAACAACCTGTGTAAAAAGTTTTTCATCGCAGTCCAACTGCTTCCGGTCATTGCGCGTCAGCCTTATCACAGCCGACATCACTTTAGGCGGCGGTATAAAAACTCCCGGTGAAACTTTGAAGAGATAGTCCACGCGGTAGTAGGCCTGCAGTAGCACGCTGAGAATGCCGTAGACTTTATTGCCATGTTTAGCCGCCATGCGATCAGCCACCTCTTTCTGTAACATGCCCACCACCTGCGTAATTTGATCACGATGATCGAGGACCTTAAAAAAAATCTGCGATGATATGTTGTATGGAAAATTGCCAATGACGGAAAACCTTCCGGAAAAAACATGACGCAGATCAAGCTGTAAAAAATCTCCCTCTACAATATTCTCAGTAAGTGATGGGTAGTGGTCTTTCAAATACGCAACCGATTCCCGATCCAGTTCGATGAGCTTCAGGTCAATGTTATCTTTTTCAACAAGGAATTTTGTCAGCACACCCATGCCCGGCCCTATTTCCAGCACAGACTTTTCCTGGAGGTCCAGCGTGTCAACAATTTTGCGCGCGATGTTCTGGTCGTTTAAAAAATGCTGACCTAAAAATTTCTTTGGTCTTACTTTACCGGCTTTCTCCATTATCGTTCAATGTTCGAAGTTCCAATTTTCGAAGTTCCAAGTTTAGTCCTTCAAACAAGGAAACAAATAACCAGGAACAAGGGAATGCAAGAACATTCAAAGGTAGCGTTGAAATTTGAAGTTCGCGACCAAATTCAGCAGTCATATCTAAAATAATCCTCCCCTCGAGCCTATACTGCAGACAAGACCTGTCCTTGAACTTCGGCCAGGAACCAGCCTTCGAAAAACCTAACACAAGCAAAGAATGATGGCGGGTGAGATATTTTTCGTTAATTCGCCAAACGAATTTCCGTACATGACACATCCAGCTAAACCTTCTGAGAGACCACGGATCGGCATCACTTTAGGTGACTTGAACGGCGTAGGTCCCGAAGTTGTGATCAAAGCGCTAGCCGATACCCGATTACAATCCATGATAACGCCTGTTATCTATGGTTCATCCCGCGTAATATCTTTTTACAAGAAGCTGTTGAATATCGAAGAGTTCAACTATGCTCAGGTAAAGGGAAGAGGTCAGCTTATGCCTAAAAGCATCAATGTAGTGAATTGCTGGGAAGACGTGATCGAAGTTAACCCTGGCAAGCCTTCAAAGGAAACCGGTAAGGCGGCCATGTTGGCGTTGAAACATGCATGTGAGGAATTGAAAGAAGGCCTGATTGACGCCATGGTCACCGCACCCATCGACAAGCATTCCATACATAGTGAGGAATTCCCTTTTAAAGGACATACTGAATTTCTTACCCAGTATTTCGCTGCTTCCGAGAGTCTCATGTTCATGGTTAGCAATAACATGCGGGTAGGCCTGGTAACTGAACACGTCGCCTTAAAAGATGTATCATCCTTGTTGACCAAAGAGCGTTTGGAAGCCAAATTAAGACTGATGGAATATTCTCTTCGCAAAGACTTCGGCATCAACAAACCCCGGATAGCCGTGCTGGGCCTCAACCCACACGCTGGCGACGACGGACTGATCGGCCAGGAAGACGACCAAATCATCAGGCCCGTTATCCAGGATCAAAGAAATAAGGGCAAACTTGTTTATGGACCATTTCCTGCCGACGGATTTTTTGGCTCGGGCCAATACGCCAAGTATGATGGTATTCTGGCCATGTATCATGACCAGGGCCTTATACCCTTCAAGTTCATTGCATTTGAGAATGGTGTAAATTACACTGCCGGACTTTCGGTGATCAGAACCTCACCCGATCACGGCACAGGGTACGGGATTGCCGGGAAAAATCAGGCTAACGAATCGTCATTGAGGGAAGCAATATATTGTGCATTAGATATTTTAAAACATCGTGGCGAACCATCCACAGAAAAATAACCTTTATTGAATACTCTAATTCTACCATTTAACCGTTGAATGAAGTAGAACATCTATTATTGTATAATTTTGGCCTCAAGTAAAAGTTGAAATGGATATTGTCACCAAAAAGCAACTGAATATACTTATTCAACTGGCTGAAGCCGATAAACATTTTGCCAAGATTGAACGCGAGATGATCTTTAGGATAGCTAAAGAGCGTCACTTTCCTGAAGAAACTGTTCAGGAACTGATCCGCAATCCAGAGCCCATTGATTCTCTGGGGGCATTATCGACAGACCAGAAATTCGAGTATCTGATCTCCAGTGTTGAACTGGTCTTCATAGACCAGAACGTTTTTGAAAGCGAGATCATTTTTTGCAAGAATATCGCCATCAAATTGGGCTTTAAAAAGGGTGTGATCGACTATGTGGTCGAAAACTATGAGAAAAAGACCCGCGAAGAGATCAAAGCAATAGCCCTTACCGAGTATATATAAGCGATCGGAACCCGCTTTTTACCTTGTTTTAGGCCGTTTTCTTCAATTAGGATCAGCATATCCTTTGTGCTTTCCATTAATTCTCATAAATTTGCCGACTTATTTTTAAATACCCGGTCGGGGAATGTGAGTGAGGGCTTTTAGTGTTAATATTATCGGCCTGAGTAATAAAGTACACCAATTTGATTACGAATTTGGTGACGAGTTCTTCAGGCATTTCGGAACGGACCTGGTTTCCGGGGGCTCATTTCGGGCGGATGTAACGCTAGATAAACGCGAAACATTCATAGAAGTGACTTTTGCTATTCAGGGAACAGCAAACCTGATCTGCGATCGAAGCCTGGAGCCTTTCGATCACCCGGTTAAGATTAAAAAGAAAGTACTCTTCAAGTTTGGAGAAGCCGACGAAGAGATCAGCGATGAGATTGTAATCATTCACCGCGATACGGTAAGCCTGGAACTCGGACAATATATATATGAGTTCATCAGCCTGGAGATACCGATGAAAAAACTTCATCCCAAGTTCCAGCAGGAAGAAGAAAATAGCGAAGAAGACGATGCCAACGGAAAGATCATTTATTCTTCCGGAAGCTCCGATAACAACGATAATAACGACATTGATCCCCGTTGGGAGCAATTAAAAAAATTAAAATAAATTGTTTTAGACTATGCCAAATCCGAAGCGTAAAACCTCGAAAACCCGGAGAGATAAAAGAAGAACTCATTATAAAGCAACTGCAAAAGAACTTGCAATATGCCCGACAACCGGTGAACATCACCTGCCTCATCGCGCCTTCTGGCACGAAGGCAAACTTTACTACAATGGTAAAGTAGTGATGGAGAAAGAAGTTCTGGCTTAATCTCATGCTCTCCCGCAATTGTTTCAACCATCTGGAAATCGCTGCCAAACGCGCAGCCCTATGGAAGTACAATATCGGTTCATGTAATCTGGCCTGAAAAAATTAAACATTGCGCTCGATGGTAAAACATCGGGCTTTTTCATTTTATAGGGTTTAATAACGACTTTACATTAGGTAGACCAAAAGACTTCACACATGACGAAAATTAGAGCTGCCATCACTTGCGTGGGAGGATACGTTCCCGACTACATTCTCACAAACCGCGAACTCGAAACGATGGTGGAAACCACCGACGAATGGATCACCAGCCGTACCGGCATCAAAGAACGTAGAATTCTGAAAGGTGAAAACCAGGGAGTATCGGTGATGGGTGCAGCTGCTGTAAGAGACATTCTGAATAAAACCAATACTGACCCCAAAGATATTGATCTCATTATTTTTGCTACCATCACTCCGGACATGCCCTTCCCCGCCGCTGCCAACCTGGTGGCGAGTGAAGTAGGCGCTACCAATGCCTTCAGCTTCGATATGAGCGCGGCCTGTTCAGGTTTTATCTACGCCCTCACTACCGGCGCCAAGTACATCGAATCGGGTATGTATAAGAAAGTGATCGTGATTGGTGGCGACAAGATGTCGTCTATCATTAACTATAAAGACCGCACCACCTGCATCATCTTCGGAGATGGCGCAGGGGCTGTCTTGTTGGAACCAACTACTGAAAATATAGGCGTGCTGGATTCTATTCACCGCAGCGATGGCAATGGCGCCCAGTATCTTCACATGAAGGCCGGCGGAAGCCGTATACCCGCAACACGCGAATCGGTTGACGCTAACTTACACTTTGTACATCAGGAGGGTTCGGCGGTATTCAAATTCGCCGTGACGAATATGGCTGACATCTCCGTTAAAATCCTGGAGCGTAATAATCTTAAAGGCGAAGACATCGCATGGCTCGCACCCCACCAGGCCAACAAACGTATTATCGATGCTACCGCAGAGCGCATGGGGCTGACCGACCAAAAGGTGATGATGAACATTGAGAAGTATGGCAACACCACGGCAGGTACTATTCCACTTTTATTGTGGGACTATGAAAAGAAATTAAAGAAGGGTGACAATATCGTTATTGCAGCCTTCGGTGGTGGATTTACCTGGGGCGCGGTGTACGTGAAGTGGGCGTATAATAGTAACTAGGCATTAGGCTTTGGTCACTAGGCATAAGGCTTTGGTCAATAGTCACTGGTGATTGAGTACTTTTTGCTTCAACCTCAACCTTGTATTTATTTATTTCATTTGTAACTTAAAGACGTTTTTATTTTATGGCAACCGTATCGGATCTGAGTAAAGGAAATTTCATGCGCTACAACGGCGAGATTGTTCAGGTGGAGGAAATGCAACATCGCACCCCTGGCAACTTGCGCGCTTTTTACCAAATTAAAATGCGCAACGTTCGCAATGGTAAAGTAGCGGAGAACCGCTTCCGTCCGGGCGAAGAAGTTGAGATCCTTCGCGTGGAGACAAAAGAATACCAATATCTGTATGCCGACGGTGATAGCCTTGTATGCATGGACAATCAAACGTTCGATCAGATCTACCTGGATAAAGTGTTGTTGGGCGAATCGGTCAATTACATCAAAGAAGGCGTTACCTTGTTGATCGCGTTCGAGGATGGAACGAATCCCATCACTGCAGAAGCCCCCGCTCATGTTGTGCTTGAAGTGCAATACACAGAGCCTGGTATTCAGGGTGACACAGCGACACGCACATTGAAGCCTGCTAAATTGGAGAACGGCGCAGAAGTAAGAGTTCCCCTTTTCATTAATACAGGCGAAAAAGTAAAGGTCGATACACGGACCGGTGCTTATATTGAACGTGTTAAATAAAAACTATGAGCAAAAGCCGCGCGCCTAAATCATCAACTGAAAATTCACCTGCCAAGTCAGGTAAGGAATCTAAAGATTCCGACTCAGGATCATCAAACACATCTGTAATGAAAACATCTGAAATCAGAGACCTCATCGATTTCATCTCCAAGTCAGGCTTGAACGAGGTGAACATAGAAACCAAAGAGTTGAAACTTCAAGTCAAGCGTGAACCTGATCAAAAAGTTTTCAAATCCACACCGGTTATCGCGCCTGTTGCCGCACAGGTTGCCCCAACAGCACCCGTAATGGCACAACCCGCCGCACAAACACCGAAGGCAGAGAAAGCCGCAGCGGAAACTTCGTCGGGCAAAAAGACCATCGAGATCAAATCACCGATGATCGGCACCTTCTACCGCTCCAGCAGCCCTGATGCCGCGCCGTTCGTTTCGGTGGGCGACAAGATCACCGTAGGCCAAACGGTATGCATCATCGAAGCAATGAAACTCTTCAACGAAATTGAGTCTGAAGTTTCCGGTACGATCGTCAAGGTGATGGTAGAAAACTCTTCCCCTGTAGAATACGACCAGGTTCTTTTTGTAGTCGAGCCTGATTAAATAATCTCAATATCCAGAAACATAGCCTGTTTCGGCCATTGCCATTGGATCTTGAAGTCCGAAATTAAATTGAATCATGTTCAAAAAAATATTAATTGCTAATCGCGGAGAAATTGCGCTACGGATTATTCGTACGTGCCGTGAGATGGATATCAAAACCGTAGCTGTATACTCTACTGCCGATCGTGAAAGTCTTCACGTTCGTTTCGCCGACGAGGCGGTTTGTATCGGTGATGCCCCCAGCAAAGATTCTTATCTCAACATTCCCCGTATCATTTCGGCAGCAGAGATCACCAACGCCGATGCCATTCATCCCGGCTACGGATTTTTGTCTGAGCGCGCCGAGTTCTCTGCTATCTGCCACGAATACGGCATAAAATTCATCGGCCCCACACCGGCCATGATCCAAGCTATGGGTGATAAATCCACCGCAAAAGATACGATGAAGAAAGCCGGAGTTCCTACGATCCCCGGTTCCGACGGATTACTCAATAGCATCGAAGAAGGTCAGGCCCTTGCCAAAGAGATCGGCTACCCTGTAATCGTCAAAGCTACTGCCGGCGGTGGCGGAAAAGGTATGCGGATCATCACCGATGAATCTGATTTTAAAAAAGCGTGGGACGACGCCAAACGCGAAGCCGGAGCCGCCTTCGGCAATGACGGCTTGTATCTTGAAAAATTTGTTGAAGAGCCCCGCCACATTGAGATCCAGGTGGTGGGCGATCAGTACGGAAAAGTTTGTCACCTCTCCGAACGCGACTGCTCAATACAGCGCAGACATCAAAAGCTGGTGGAAGAAACTCCTTCTCCTATTGTGAGCCAGGAGCTGCGCGAGAAAATGGGCGAAGCCGCCATCAAAGGCGCAAAGGCCATCAACTATGAAGGCGCCGGCACCATCGAGTTCCTCGTTGACAAGCATGGCAAATTTTACTTCATGGAGATGAACACCCGAATTCAGGTGGAGCATCCCATCACTGAAGAAGTAACAGATTACGACCTGATCAAAGAACAAATAAAAGTTGCAGCGGGCGTACCCATCTCCGGCACCAACTACTTCCCGAATTTATACGCTATGGAGTGTCGTATCAACGCCGAAGATCCCGCCAACGGATTCCGCCCATCACCCGGAAAGATCACCAACCTGCACATGCCTGGCGGCCATGGCGTGCGCATCGACAGCCACGTTTATGCCGGTTACACCATTCCCCCAAACTATGACTCGATGATTGCAAAACTCATCGTCAGCGGACAGTCGAGAGAAGAGGTGATCACCAGAATGAAGCGAGCACTGCAGGAGTTTGTGATCGAAGGCGTGAAGACCACTATTCCTTTCCACATAAAGCTGATGGACAATCCCACGTTCAGATCAGGCAAGTTCACAACGAAGTTCTTGGAAACATCTTTCGATTTCACCACGTTGAAGTAAATCGGCTTCGTCCGAAATACCATTCATATAATCTAATAGCAAAGGGCATCATTTTAGGTGTCCTTTTTTTCTTCGTTCAATAACTTTAGCTTCATCGCTGATCGCAACAAATGCGATCTCCGCAACTCACTTTAAAGTTATAAACGTTGAAAAGAAGAGATTTCATTCAGCTCACCGGCCTCGGCATTGGCGGTTTAATGCTGCCTCTCCCTACGCTCGGCAATGCGGTACCCATCGAAAGATTGTTGGAGTCGCCGCTGGAAGTAACACAGAAAAAGCAACTGGCTGACGTTGCCCTGAATACTGCAAAATCGCTCGGCGCAACGTACACTGATATTCGGATCGGCCGCTATCTCAATCAGTTCATCAGCACGCGCGAAAACAAAGTGCAAGGTGTGGAGAATGGCGAGTCGTTTGGAACCGGTATCCGCGTAATTGTGAACGGCACCTGGGGATTTGCTGCCACCAACGAGGTGACTGCCGATGGCATCAAGAAAGCCACGCAACGCGCCGTGGCCATTGCCAAAGCGAACTCTAAGTTTCAAAAAGAACCAGTCAAACTTGCAGCAACACAATCGTACGGCGAAGTGACCTGGAACACACCCATTCAGAAAAATGCATTTGAAGTACCGGTATCCGAGAAAACCGACCTGCTGCTTCGTGCCAACGCCGCCGCCCTGCAGAGCGGAGCAAACTTCATCAACTCCAATCTCTTCATGATCAACGAGCAAAAATATTTTGCATCGACCGACGGCTCGTACATTGATCAGAATATTCATCGCATCTGGCCAACTTTTAACGTATCGGTGATCGACAAAGCCTCTGGAAAATTCAAGGCCAGACAAGCCATGAGCGCGCCCATGGGCATGGGTTACGAATACATGATACCAAAGGCCGAAGACAAATTGCAAGGCCCTGCCGGAATGATTCTCTACCGCAATAGCTACGATATCGTCGAAGACGCGACGATGGCCGCCAAACAAGCCAGGGAAATGATCAGTGCAAAGTCGGTAGAGCCCGGCAAGTATGATCTTGTGCTGGAACCTAATCATCTTGGCCTCACCATTCATGAATCTGTAGGGCACCCGCTGGAACTCGATCGTATATTAGGCTATGAAGCCAACTACGCGGGCACCAGTTTCGCTTCCATTGAGAAGTTGAAGTCAGGCACTTTTAACTATGGCAATAAACTCATCAACATATTTGCCGATAAGACCCAACCCGGCTCCCTCGGCGCAGTTGGTTACGACGACGAGGGTGTAAAGTGCAAGCGCTGGGATCTGATCAGAGAAGGTATATTGGTTGATTTCCAGGCTATACGCGATCAGGCGCACATTCTGGGATTAAAAGAATCTCACGGTTGCTGCTACTCACAGAGCTGGAGCGATGTTCAGTTTCAGCGTATGCCCAACGTATCGCTGGCACCCGGAAAAAATCCTTACAGCATCGATCAGATGATCAAGGATGTAGAAAAAGGAATTTATATCGCCGGTCGCGGATCTTATTCCATCGATCAGCAACGCTACAACTTCCAGTTTGGCGGTACAGTATTCTATGAGATCAAGAACGGAAAAATTGAAAGTATGCTGAATGACGTTGCGTATCAATCCAACACACAGGAATTCTGGAACAGCTGCGCAAGCATTTGCGACGAACGCGATTACCGGCTGTTCGGATCATTCTTCGATGGCAAAGGCCAGCCTTCGCAGGTCAGCGCCGTGTCGCATGGAAGTTCAACAGCACGCTTCAATGGTATCAATGTGATCAACACCGGAAGAACAATTTAATTAAACCCAAACCCAATCAATGAAAAGGCGCGACTTCATTCAACTTGCAGGTATGGGCGCTGGCGCGATGATGTTGCCGATGTCGGCACTGTCGCGCGCTATCGACCCAAGCCAACTGCTGGAACCTGTCATGGATGTGGGCCAGAAAAAACAACTGGCCGACGTAGCACTAAATACGGCACGCTCCATGGGCGCCACGTATGCAGACGTTCGGATCGGACGTTATCTGAATCAGTTCGTCACCACACGGGAGAAAAAAGTTCAAAACATTCTGAACACTGAATCCTTCGGCTGCGGCGTTCGCGTCATTGCCAATGGTACCTGGGGATTCGCAGCCAGCAACGAGGTAAATGCCGATGGCATAAAGAAAGCTACGGAACGTGCCGTGGCCATTGCCAAGGCAAACTCAAAATTTCAAAAAGAACCGCTGAAGCTTGCTCCTACAACTTCTTACGGAGAGATAAGCTGGAAAACACCGATCAAGAAGAACGCATTCGAAGTGCCTGTCAAAGAAAAGGTAGACTTGCTCATGAACGCCAACGCCAAAGCATTGGAAAAAGGCGCCAGCTTTGTGAACAGCCTGCTCTTTCAGGTAAATGAGCAAAAATATTTTGCATCTACCGAAGGATCTTATATCGATCAGGATGTTTTTCGCATCTGGCCTAATTTCAGCGTTACGATGATCGACAGACAATCTGGTCAATTCAAAAACCGCGTCGCTTTCAGTGCTCCGGTGGGCATGGGCTACGAATACCTCGACGGCAAAGCAGAAGACAAGATCGAAGGCCCCGGGGGCATCATACTTTACAATAAATCTTACGACATCATTGAAGACGCTTCGATGGCTGCAGATCAGGTTAAACAGATGATCACAGCTAAGTCTGTGGAACCGGGAAAATATGACCTTGTGCTCGAACCCTCGCACATGTGGCTTACCATTCACGAATCCGTGGGACACCCTACCGAACTTGACCGGGTGCTGGGCTATGAGGCAAACTTCGCCGGCACAAGCTTCCTCACCCTCGACAAGTGGCAGTCTAAAAATTTCAACTTCGGCAGCAAAAATGTAAACATCATGGCCGACAAAACACAAGTTGGGTCATTAGGAGCAGTTGGTTACGACGATGAAGGTGTGAAGTGCAAAGAGTGGCCGTTGATCAAAGATGGCGTTTTGGTAGATTACCAGGCGATTCGCGATCAAGCCCATATTATCGGCAAAAAGGAATCTCACGGATGTTGTTACTCACAAAGCTGGGCCGACGTGCAGTTCCAACGCATGCCCAACGTTTCGTTAATGCCGGGGAAAGAACAGCTTACACCGCAGCAGATGATAGCCGGAGTGGATAAAGGCATTTATATCGTAAAAGACGGTTCTTTCTCCATTGACCAGCAACGTTATAATTTCCAGTTCGGCGGCGTGCTGTTCTTTGAAATCAAGAGTGGAAAAATTGAAGGCATGTTAAAGGACGTTGCTTACCAGTCAAACACACAAGAGTTCTGGAACTCCTGCGTACAAGTTTGCGACGAGCGCGACTACCGCATGAACGGCGCCTTCAACGATGGCAAAGGCCAACCGAGCCAATCGAACGCCGTTTCGCATGGATCTGCAACGGCACGTTTCAATGGCGTGAACGTAATCAATACAGGACGAACGATCTAAATCTATAACCGATAAATCGAAGTAACATGGCTATATTATCAAAAGAAGAAGCTAAAAAAATATTGGAGAAAGTAGTCAGCTTCTCCAAGGCCGACGGCTGTGAAGTGAATCTTAACGGATCAGACAACGGCAACATTCGCTATGCAAGAAACAGTGTTTCTACGTCAGGCGAAGATAGCAACGTAAGTCTCTCGGTTCAATCTTACTATGGCAAAAAATCGGGAACGGCAACCATCAACGAGTTTGATGATGCATCACTTGAAAAAGTGGTACGCCGCGCAGAAGAGCTGGCCCAGTTGGCTCCGGAGAATCCAGAATTTATGGAGCCCCTCCCCCAGCAGACTTATGGAGATTCAAAGACCTGGTCGGATGCTACTGCCAAGATCTCGCCCGAATATCGCGCACAGGCTGCGGCCAACAGTATCAATCCCGCTGCCTCAAAAGACATTACGGCAGCCGGCTACCTGGAAGACAATCGCGGATTTAGCGCGATGATGAATAGCAAAGGCCTGTTTGCCTACAACAAAGGCACCAACGTCGATTTCACCGTAACCATGCGCACCAACGATGGCACCGGCTCCGGATGGGTGTCGCGCAACTTTAACGATGTAAGCAAGCTCGATACTGCAGATGCCTCGAAGATCGCCATCGACAAAGCGCTCATGTCGCGAAATGCAAAAGCCATTGAGCCTGGAAAATATACGGTTATTCTCGAACCTGCCGCCGCCGGCGATCTGATCAACCTGATGTTGTTTGGCATGAACGCCCGCACGGCAGATGAAGGCAGAAGTTATCTTTCGAAAAAGGGAGGAGGCACCAAACTCGGTGAGAAGATCGTTGACGAACGCGTGAATATCTACACCGATCCGCAAAATGACGAAGTACCCGCTTCGCCTTGGGCTGGAAACGGACTTGCCCGCAAGAAAATGGAGATCATTCAGGGTGGTGTTGTAAAGAACTTATTTTATGATCGATATTGGGCCTCTCAGAAAAATGTTGAGGCAGTACCCTTCCCCGGAAACAGGATCATGGAAGGCGGATCGGCTTCGCTGGAAGACATGATCAAAGACACGAAGAAAGGAATTCTGGTAACGCGGTTCTGGTACATTCGCGCGGTCGACCCTCAAACGCTCCTGTACACTGGTCTCACACGTGATGGAACATTCTTCATCGAGAATGGGAAGATCAAACATCCGATCAAAAATTTCCGGTTCAACGAAAGTCCGGTAATTATGCTGAACAATCTTGAAACCCTGGGCAAGCAAGCCAGGGTGAGTGGTGGCGGAGGTCCCGGTGGCGGTGGCAGCGCGCTGATCCCGTATATGAAGATCCGCGATTTTACGTTCACCAGTTTATCAGACGCAGTTTAAGCTTTAATCCCCGGCGACCCCGGGGATTTTGTTTTGCCCGATATCAGCAGTATTGAAAATTCGGCGGCGAATCAGACGTTTTCGTTTTCCGTTTGTATAATCCTGTTTAGAGATTGTGACGGAAAAAGGGAAATTTGCATATGCCTGACAACAGATTTTTTTTCACGCGCCTCCAATATGAATCCGGCGATTGGGACGTTGACCAGCGCATGCCCTCCAACGTGCTGAATTCATTGATCGAATACACCACGCTCAAAGTAGATACACAAGAGAACATTGTATCGCTAAGCAGCGACGAAATTTTCAGATGCCCGTTCTGCTACTTGAGCGGCCATAAACTGGTTGAGTTCACAACAAAAGAACGCGAGAATTTTGAGCGATACGTTCGCAATGGCGGCTTCGTATTTGTCGACGATTGCAACCACGATATCGATGGATTATTCGCCAAGTCATTTGAAAGACAAATGGAAGTGATCTTCACCGCCCCGGCGTTGAAAAAAATTCCCAACAATCATCCTTTGTACTCTGTCTTCTTTTCGTTCGACGGCCCACCCACCACGGCACAGGAACTTAACGGGTGGGGCGACGACATTGTGCACGATTACCTAAAAGCCATCGAAGTCGGTGGACGCATCGGCGTTCTGTACAGTAACAAGGACTACGGCTGCGAATGGGACTATGACTTTAGAAATAAAAGATTTTATAAAATTGACAATACAAAATTCAGCGTCAATATTGTTATGTATGCGTTAACCCGATAGTTCGATGTTCGAGGTTCGAAGTTCAACGTTTAAAAGAACAAACTTCGAACCCACAACCTCGGACTTTGAACTGCGAACCTCGAACAAAAATATGATGGATCTTAAAACAGCAGAAAAATCTGTGCTCGACATCGTCGATAAACTGCAATCTCTGAAACAAGAGATACAAAAAGTAATCGTTGGTCAGGAAGAGACTATTGATCAGATGCTGATCTCGTTTCTGGCCGGTGGCCATGCATTACTGGAAGGCGTACCCGGGCTTGCCAAAACACTGATGATCCGAACGCTCTCCGAGGCCATAGACCTCCGGTTCAGACGAATACAGTTCACCCCCGATTTGATGCCTTCGGATATTATTGGAACCGAGATCCTTGAAGAGGATCACACTTCCGGAAAAAGATTTTTCAAATTCAATAAAGGTCCCATCTTCGCCAATATCATCTTAGCCGACGAGATCAATCGCACCTCACCCAAGACGCAATCGGCATTACTTGAGGCAATGCAGGAATTTGAAGTAACCTATGCCGGCATCACCTATCCGCTGGATAGGCCTTTTTTTATTCTCGCAACACAAAACCCGATCGAACAAGCAGGAACATTCCCGTTGCCGGAAGCGCAGCTTGACCGTTTCCTATTGTATATCAAGATCAATTATCCATCGGCAGAAGAAGAACGGCAAGTTTTGGAGAGCACTACGGGCAGACAACAGGTAAGTATTCGGAAAATAATCGACGGTGAAAAGATAAAGGAAGCACAAAAGTTGATTCGCGACATTCACATCAGCCCGGACCTCATAACTATTGTGAGCGGCGTCGTACGATCGACCCGTCCTGGCGACAGTGAAATAAAATTAGTAAAGGATTCTGTGCGATGGGGTGCGGGTCCGCGCGCAGGCCAGGCGATGATCCTCACCGCCAAAGCCCGCGCCTTTTTGCACGGCAGGTTTGCCGTCACCCTGGAAGATATTAAACATATGGCTCTGCCGGTGTTGCGTCATCGCATTCTCATGAACTTCAAAGCTGAGGCTGAAGGCATCAGTGCCGACGATGTCACACGTCACCTTATCGACAAGATCAACGCCATGCATTCACGCTCGTTGTAATATGGATCGCCGCATCAAAGATCTGTTAAAACCCGAAATACTCACCACCATGAATGGACTTGAGTTGGTGGCCCGTATTATCGTGGAAGGTTTTACGAGCGGCAGCAACAAAAGCCACGTCATTGGCGTGGGTCAGGAATTCAGCCAATACAGAAACTACGAACCCGGCGATGACCTGCGGCAACTCGATTGGAAGATGTTTGCCCGATCCGAAAGGTATTTTGTTAAACAGGCCGACATCGAAACCAACATCACCATTAAATTTATGCTTGACGCCAGTCGCTCGATGGCTTACGACGAGCAGGGCCTCAGCAAACTTCAATACGCCAAAGTCATCCTGGCCGCACTAGCCTACCTCTCTCGCAAGCAAGGCGACACCTTCGGACTTTACATCGTCAATAACGCAGAACTCAAAGTTGTACATCCCAGATTTGAACATCAACAATTCATGCGCTTTCTGCACGAGCTCATCGAAGCAAAAGCTGAAAGCACCTGGAAAAAAAGCGGTATCGAACAACTCTTTGATCACCACGGAAAAGAGATGATCGTTTTTATTTCGGATCTCTACGACGACGAAAACGACATTCTTCACTTCATCTCACGGCTTAAGACCCGGCGAAATGAAGTCATAGTTTTTCACCTGCTCGGCAAACAGGAAATGGTTTTGGATCATCAAGGTTCATTTACCTTTAAAGATCTTGAAAGCGGCGTGAAAGCGAAGGTAGACACCGTCGCTCAGAAAAAACAATACACCGAAAGCGTTCAGTTGTGGATTCGACAATTGCGCTTCACGATGCTGGACAAAGGAATTAACTACCATCTGATCTCTATGGATGATCCCGCAGACCAAGTACTGCATGACTTTCTAAAGGCACGCAAAAATCTCAAACGGTAAATGCTGTTTTATAATCCGATATGGCTCTGGGGTCTCACGGGGTTATTAATCCCGATAGGAATACATTTGCTTAGCCGAAAAGAGGGCCGCGTTATCCACATCGGAAGTTTGCGCCACTTGCAGGACTCCGATAGCGCACGATTTAAAAGCGTTCGCCTGAACGAGGTTGTACTCCTGCTACTTCGTTGTTTGCTGCTCTCACTGATCGTGTTCATGATGGCCGGATTGCACATTCCCTCACGAACAAAAACCAGTAAACATTGGCTGGTCATCGAAAAAGGGATCGAACATTCCTCAGCCTACGCCTCGCTGATAGATGAACTAAAGAAAAAAGATTATGAAGTGCGTTTCCTATCTCCCGGGTTTCCGGAAGTTAAAGACAGCATCGCAGCAGAACCTGTTTATGACTATTGGGCTTTGATTGAGCAATTACAATCAGAAATGGTTGATTCTCTGATCGTGATCAGCTATAATCATGCAAACAACTTCAAGGGAAAGAGACTACCGGCAATCAACGCCCGCTGGCTTACCGAAGAATCTCAACCGGTTCAACACCCTGTAGAAAAAATTGCTGCTGCCGATTCCACCTGGACAAGGATCGGAAACTTCCACGCGAAAAGGACTTCATATAAAACCCAAAAGACTCAAGCTACACAGGACGATCGTCAGATAAATATTAAAAACTTCGATACTATATCTATTGCCGTTGTAGCAGAAAAAGAAAATGCGTACGATCAAAAACTTATGTTGGCCAGCCTGCGCGCCATTCAAACAATCGTTCCACATAAACTTTTGATCTCGACGTATCAACCATCAGAATGGAACGATAAACAGTTTGACTGGACGATCTGGCTGGCCGACCATGCCCCCAACAAAAATAATTGCATCTTCTATACGAACTCCCTAAACGAAAACCTTCCTTTGCTCATCCGTGCGCAGCAGACGCACGTAACCCGAGGCAAAGACGAGCGCTGGATCATCACTAGTCGATTGAACGAAGACAGGATGCTGAAAGAAAATTTTATACTTTTGCTGGCATCGATCTTACTGCCAAACACCGCTACAAAAGACGCTCAACAAAACGATCGACGTGTTTTGCCCGAAGACGCCATGTGGTCTTCCGGCAAGAATGAACAACCCAAACATGTTGTTGATGGTATAGACTCAAACACCAGTAAATTTTTACCGATACTCATTTTGTTAACCTTGTTGGTTGAACGATCACTGGCTTATAAAAGAAATCAATGAAAGATCAGGCCAAACGATATGTTAGAAAGTTGGTCGCGAAGTATCTTCTGCTTCGGGTGACAGAAACACTGCTTTGGTCTCTGGCCGTGTTTTCCGTCACTTACACCGCACTTCGATGGGCTTCCATTTCGGAGTCTTGGACCTTGATTCTTTCAGCTGCATCAGCCATTATTGTTTTCTTCACTTGTGCACACCTCCTGAATCTTTTTGTACTCGACGAAACCCGGATCATCAAATTCATCAACCACCGGTATCCGCAGATGGAAGATAGTACGGATTTATTATTAAAGGATCCGTCGTCGCTCTCGTTACTTCAACAGGTACAGCAAAGTAAAATAGCCGACATATTTCGCTCGTTATATCCACTCATTGCGCTCCCGCATAACCTCTGGCGTGCATCTGCGATCAGTGCCATCAGCGTTGTATTGTTAATCATTTTACCCGCCGGTCAAAGAATATCCTCCACGCCGTCAACCCTATCATCAACTCCAGATATAAACAATAAAGTGCGCAACGTGCCGGCATCCGTTAAAAGTATTCAAGTGCTGGTTATTCCGCCACCCTACACGATGCAAGTTTCCTACTCCAGCGAGCTGGATATTCAAGCACCCGAAGGAAGTTTGATTCAATGGAGTATCTCATTTTCAGACACCGTCCGGCAAGCCACTATTATTCTTTCGGGAAGAGACTCCATAAAATTGAGACGAGAACAAGGTCGCTTCATGTTAAAACGGTCATGCTCTTCAGGATTTTACCAAATTGTCTGGAAAGACCGCCTGGGCGAAATAAAAACATCCGATTATTAT
>JBMOKS010000272.1:0-20896 GCA_049324355.1 Bacteroidota bacterium | reverse complement strand
TAGCAAAAGAATAACCGTGCTTGACCGCGGGCCTGAGCTTTGCGGACTTGTTACTTTCGCCGTGCAGGATTTCGATCGCGCAGAATTGCTTGGTAAAATCGCCGGCCGCAAAATCAACGTCGTGCCAACATACAGGGACTTTGCCGTAATGGACTTCGATGAGAAAAAAGTAAAATGGGCAGTTCGAGCATCGCCACATTATTATAACACCATAGAAGAGGTCGATCAGTTTGTAAAGGCCATGAAAGAGATCGTGGGCAGATAAAAACTTTCGGGTTCCTTGGTCCTGGCGGAAATAACCACAGGAGCAAGGAACCCTGAACCTTTATTGATGCTTTGTCGGATCACTATATTGTCATAGCACGTTGATAATCTTCCATTCGCCATTGATTTTTACAATATGGAGGTAATCGATCCATTCGTCGGCAAACAGTTTTACTGATGCGGTTCGCGCAGAAATGTCCAGCAGCTTTAGCTCTTTTCTCGGCTGTTTTGGGAATTTATCGCCATTCACGTTGTAGCTTTCGGCCAGGATCACCGTGTTTTCTGTAAAGAATTCTGAAATGAAATCTTTCTGTGTTGCTTTGTTTTTGAAGACTGACCGCTTCACCATACGGGGATGAAGGGCATCTTGCATAAGCTTCGGATTGGGATGGTGTTGCGACTCAAGGTAAGCCAGCGAAACGCGCTTGATATCCAAACTATCTTGCTTCGTTTGTCCTTGAAGTGGGAGCGTTGCATAAACAGTAGCGATCAGGATCAGCAATACTTTCACAGCAGAGGTTTTAGGTGAAATTCAGTTTAAACCCAATTAACGGTGCCCAGAGCAGATTGTTGCCTGAATTGGACGGAGCACGTTCGGGCCGTGAGTAAGGCAAAATAGTATCTTTGTATACTTAGCAGACGAATATGGATAAACGCACCCTGATACAAGCACTGGTCGGCGACGGCAGATTCCTGCTGATCTTCACCGCGCTAATTTTGGTGTTATCAGGATTGTTTGTAATCGTTCAGTCTGTTACCGGTCACTTCCTCCCACACGATGTTTCTTATCTGGGGCTGGACGCCGACGCTCTTTCAGCTTTCAACAAAGGCACTATCACCAAATTTATGTTTCATGACAGAATATCCTTCGGCGGATCGATCATGGCTGTTGGTTTTCTTTACCTCTGGCTCGCGGAATTTCCTCTGAAAAATAAGGAACCATGGGCGTGGTATCTTTTCCTTTCGTCGGGGCTCATTGGCTTCGGAAGTTTTCTTACTTATCTGGGCTACGGATATCTCGATACATGGCACGGCGTGGCCACCGCTATGTTGCTGCCTTTTTACATCACGGGGTTAATCAAGTCTCGCACGCTTGTAAAAGACACAGCGCGATTAAAAGACATCTTTCTTTGGAAACACAAGATCGATTTCAAAACACAATACGGTATCGGTCGACTCTTTCTTTTATTTTCCTCATTGGGAATTTTAGCAGCTGGCGCTACCATTATGATCGTGGGCATGACAACCATTTTTGTTCCTACAGATCTTGAATACATGGACATCACCGTCTGCGGCATCGAAAAGATCAACAAAAATCTCAAGCCCCTCATCGCCCACGACCGTGCCGCATTCGGAGGCGGACTGGCTACAATAGGTCTATTATATTTTTTCATCATCCGGCGCTCAGATCCCACCATAAATCTTTGGCAGATCATTGCCCTTTCTATGACTGTAGGATTCTCAACAGCGATCGGCGTCCACTATTTCATCGGCTACACATCGCTGATACATTTGCTGCCCGCCTATTTCGGTGCAGCCACAAGCGTGCTGGGTTTGATGCTTACGTATTCATCAATGAAACGCAATTCCTAACTTCACTGATGCCTAAATGCTCAATAGTTATTAGAAGTTGCAGATGTAGTCAACCAGATCTACTTGCTCGGGCAATTCCATTTCTCCTTGATCCGATATCTATCGCCGTTAGAGCAATCAAAAAACAGTCTGGTGAGCGGGCATCTCGTCAGTGGCCAACGTGACATGCGACGGCATGGAAACTACATGAGCACCAACGGCCACGTCGCATGGCCCGCCGCTGGCCTCTGGCATCAACGACGCCACCGGCAGAACATTTCTCCGCGACATCGATGAGTTCGTCATCATCGAAACAATCTCGTCAACCCGCCTGGTGTTAAGTCTCACGTGGACCAAAACAACCCTGGGCACCGGAAGAGCCACATCCGCAGGCGGCGAGTACGCATTCGAGTTTAGTAAGTAAGGTGATGAAAAAGCAAAGCCCGACATTGGAAACGACGTCGGGCTTTCAACTTTTCAATTTTGAACTTTCTAACTTTGAACTTCTCACTCCGACCGCAAGGTCGTAGCCGGATTCGTCATCGCTGTCTTATACGTCTGCGAGGCAATCGTCAGCACTCCCAATCCAAGCATAAAAACGGTGCTCACCAGCACATCCCAAACTGAAAGGTTTACGCTGTAGTATTGTATTTCAGTAAGCATGAGGTTGAGCAGGAATGCCGTGGCAGGTATTGCTACCAGTACGGCCCATCCCATCATTTTCAGGTAATCTTTCGAAAGCAGCAGTGCGATACTGGTTACTGTTGCCCCCATCACTTTGCGTATGCCCACCTCTTTGATCTTTATTTCGGCGGTGTAGACGACCATGCCCAACATACCGAGCAATGATATGGTAATGGCCAGCAGCCCTAAAAACCCAATCACCTTCAGCAACGTGCGGTATGAATAATATGCTTCGTTCAGCTCGTCTTCGAAAAACTTGCCCGAGAATTTCTTTTGTGTCGGCAGTTGCTTCCAGGCAGCTTCCATTTGGGTGAACATATTGTACGCGTCTGTAGAAGTCACCTGCAGGTTGGCATAGTAGAACCTTGACGGGTTCATGCGGAAGAAGAATTTTTCGATGGGGTACTGAAGCGGAGCATAGTGAAAATTTTTCAGCACACCAATGATCTCCAGGTCCTGACCATCTATAGTATAGATCTTACCCAGCGCTTCCATTGGTGTTCTTATTTTATAAAATTTGAGAAATTCTTCATTCACGATGATGTAACGCTCGCGCTGCCACTGCTCGTCGGGGAAATTTTTGCCCGCCAGCAGTTCAAGACCCATGTTAGGTATATAATTATGATCTACGTGCAACTGACCCACTTCGGTAGAATCGTTTCCTTCCGTTTTTATCCAGGTAGGTTCCCAATTCACGCCCAACAAACCAGACGACATTGAAATGGATTTAACGGGGGCAAGTTGTGAGAACGCAGCCTTAAATTGTTGCTGGTCCACATCTTGTAGCTGAACATCTACGGTATTTTTCTTTTCGAATCCAAAATCAAAGTTGAGCGAGTAGCGGTATTGCTTACTGAAAACTACCAGTGACAGGATAAACCCAAATGAAAGTGCAAACTGGAAAATAGTAAGCACTTTGCGTACACGCAGCGATGAGCCACGATTGCTTACTTTGTTCTTCAGTGCCTGTATCGGATTGAGCCCTGAGAAATGTAAGGCAGGGAAGATGCCCGCCAGCAGACCAGTGACAAGCGCAAAAAGCGAAAACATGGTCATCATACGCCAGCCCAGCGATAAGTCGAGCGATGATCCAGCTACCATCATGCTTTGAAACTCAGCGCGTATCACCACGAAGATCAGCAGAGAGCCCAAGAACGACACAAGTGTGATCACGACTGTTTCGGTGATGAACTGAAGGAATACCTGGCTTTTCACGCCGCCGAGTGTTTTTCGAAGACCAATTTCCTTGGCGCGCCGCATGGCTCTGGCAATCGAAATGTTGGCGTAATTAAAGCAGGCTGGTAATAATATGAGCGCTGCAAAAATGCCAAACATGATAAAACCGCTTGCTTCCCACTTCACACCGATGGAATTGCGCAGGTCTGGACCCATCACAATGTCTTCGAGGTGTTGCAGTTCAAAATTATATTTCACAGGAGCCTGTGCGGCATAGGTTTTGGCTTCAACTTGGTCCAAATAGGCTTCGAGGTCGTCGGGCGACGCGCCGGCGCGCAACATGACGTAGACAAATTGTTCTTCGAAATCAGTCCATTGTTCGGTGAGAGACAGTTTACTTTCAGGTATGGTACTATATGACACCAGCATCTCGAAGTTCAAGTGCGAATTGGCAGGGTGATCTTTCATTAAACCGGCTACTTCCAATACTCGTCCACCATCAAGCTCAAAGGTTTTTCCGATCACGTTCTCTTCATTGAACAACTTTTTGGCCGCCGATTGTGTAAGAATCACCTGGTAGGGTTTATTCAGTGCCGCTGCCTGTCCTTGAATCATTTCAAAGGTGAAGACCGCGAAGAAGTCGGGCTCCACATAATAGCTCTTCACGGGTATGTTTTCCTTTTCAGTTTTTACAAGGTCTTCGTAGCCTCTGATAATGCGCACTACTTTTTCTGCTCCGGTAAATTCTTCTTCAATCTTATCGGCCAGCACAGCGGGGGCAAGGGCGTAGTCTATCTCCGCAACATTTTCAATCCGGGTAGAAATTACGGTGTAGATCTTTTCTCTATTCGTATGAAAATTGTCGTACGTGCTCACGTAACTATACACCGAAATGAGCAACAAGCTGATCGACATTCCGATGGCGAGGCCAAAAGCATTCAGAAATGAAAAATATTTGTATTGACGCAGATTTCTTACCGCAACTTTTACATAGTTGCGCAACATATCGACCGAGAGCGATGACGACGAGTATGAACTGAACCTCACATCAAGTTTTCTTTTCTTGAGGGCATATGAGAAGCTGAGTGAAAAAATCTGTTTCCAGTAGAGCATTTTTGCCTTGAAGGGAGATTTGGTTTCGAGGTTCAGATAGAACCACTCGTCGAGGTCGCCCAGCAGATCGTCTACGTGGGCGGAACCTGCAAACAGTTCAAAAAATTTGCGAGCCAGGCGAGGAGGTTGGTATTTCATTTAGTAGTCAGTTTAATTTTGGATAGATCCCACAATTCGTCACGAAGGCTTTTGGTTTCAGCTACGGCTTTTTTGCCCGCCTGGGTAATTTCATAGTACCGTTTGCTGCGCCCACCGCGTTCTTTCGTGGCACCACCTACCCATGAACTGAGCAAGCCTTTTTCCTCAAGTCGTGTAATGGTAGAATGCAGCGCGCCAATACTAATGGTGCGGTTTGAGCGCTCTTCGATATTTTTCTGAATAAGAACACCGTATGCTTCTTTACCTAAAACGGCAATGGTAAGGAGCACCAGTTCTTCAAATTCTCCCAGGTAAACCTTCATGTAGTGATTTTTTTGGAATTGAACGGCCCAAGTAAGCTATTAGTTTCTATTTTTAAGAAGAAATGTTCAAATATTTTTCAGAAACGACCTTAAGCAATTGTACAAATGCATTCTTATTAATCAGCAGGGCAGACACTTGAATCAGTGATGGGCTAAAACAAAGCCGTATCGAGTTCAAATTGTGCGGTTAGCTAATCTTCGTGGTCCTTAGTGGTGTGAGGCCGGCCTTGCAGATCATGCTTCATGTGGAGCTACTGCATATTCCCTTCGTCCTTTTATAAGACCATTTCTCCATCAATACCCGCACTAATGTGGCAGCAATGGCGACGACTATGAAGAAATGAAAGTTTTGTTTTAGATCATACTTAAAAAATCCGATAAGCCATATTAAGAAACAAAACAAGGCGATGGAATGGACAAGATTTTTCGTAGTGTTATTTATTAGCATTCTTAGTATTGATATTGTGATGAATCCATAGCACTTCGCTTTCGGGCGATATGCTATCCAAATTGTTAAAGCGGCTAAACACTTTTTGGGGAATGTCGTACGGCAAGCTTTGTTCCCGATATGGACCGGCTGCGCCAATCATCCAGTCATGCGATGCCCACGCGGGTTTGCTGGCGATGAATTTAAAGACGTAATAGTCAAAGTCCTCACTTTCTTTTAAAGTGACCGTCGTTAGAAATTCGATATGGTCGGGAGCGGAGCCGAGTTCAGTGGGAAACTCCAGCCATTGTACAAGAAAACTCTCGGCGCCCCATTGCCGAGTAAAATACTCTGGCGGAAATAGCTTTTCTTGTTTATAGTTTTTCAATATCCGGTATACACCCAGGCGGAGCGAAGGGTTCTTCGATAACGCCAGGATCTCTCCACCGGTTACGGGATGTCCTGATGCAAACTTGTCGATAAGAGGTTTAAGTGCTTCGTATTTTTTGGCGACGATTTTCATCACCTTCCGCCTCAAGTAGTAACTTTTTAAAACCATGAATGCGGTTGCCAAAAGCAGAAAACCCAATATCACAGTAGCGATAATTTTCATTTTTAGTGAATTATGTAAACGACAACGTAAAACGAAATCGATACTGCAAATCAAAGTCTGAGTACCACTCAAATCATTCGGTGACGATTACAGCTGTAAAGTTGGGAAGGAACAAAGTGCGCAATGCACTGTATTATGAGATCAGAGCTTCCAAAAAATATTCAGGCTTTGGTCAACCTTTAAGCGTCAAGGAAATTTCATAATAAATATACTCTTATATCAGGCGAAAAGGCACTAAAATAGCTATTATATTTCTTTTCTGAACGAATGGTCTGGCAACGGTGTTCTCAATATCGGGCCCTCGGCTTATGCTTAAGTACATATTTGATAACGGAAAGACTTCTTTCTTTAGAGACCTTAAAACAAAGGTAGATTGCTACTTTACAGAGCGTAAGTTACATCCTGCCGGCAATGTCAAATTATATGTGAAGAGCATTTTGCAAATTTTCTCAGCAGCCGCGTTATATATCGTACTTGTCTTTTTTACCCCTGTGCCATGGATAGCGATTTTCTTGTGCGCCATTCTGGGACTCAATCTCGCTGTGATCGGATTCAATGTCATGCACGAGGGTGGTCATCAGGTTTTTTCAAAATATGCCTGGGTCAATAAGGCATCAGCTTATTTTCTGAACGTGCTGGGTGGAAACGCTTACTATTGGAAAATAAAACACAACATCAATCATCACACCTATACCAATATCGAAGGTATGGACTCGGATATCGATGTTAAACCATTTATGCGTTTACACGAAGGTCAACCGAGGCGAGCCTATCATCGCTTTCAGCACCTTTATTGGATTATATTATATGGTATCTCATACCTTGTGTGGGTGTTCTATGAAGATTTTCAAAAGTATGTAAGTGGAAAAGTTTCAGTGAACAGCGAACCCAAAAGACTAGCCACCAGAGAACATTTTATTTTCTGGATCACCAAGGTTATGTTTGTGGCCGTCTACATGGTAGTACCGATTGTCATCACTGGCTGGCTGGCATGGTTTGTTGGATTTCTCATCATCACGTTCATCTGTGGCCTTTCTATCAGTATTGTGTTTCAGCTCGCTCACGTTGTAGAGGGAACACAATTCCACGCCGTTTCAAATAATGACTACGACAAACAAGAGTGGGCGGTGCATCAAATTAAGTCCACTGCAAACTTTGCAACTTCGAGCAAATTTCTATACTGGATGCTCGGCGGACTAAATTTTCAGATTGAACATCATCTTTTTCCCCGTATCAGCCACATCCACTATCCTGCCATAAGCCGTTTTGTAAAGGAAGCTTGTAAAGAATGGAACGTGGTGTATCACGAATCTTCTTCTTTCCTCAAGGCTTTCATCTCGCATCTTCAGCATTTGCATAGATTAGGCAGAGCTTGAAACTTTTGTAAGCGCAGCTATTTACACGCAGAGAGCTTAAGATTCAGCCCAGTGAATGTTTAAACGACCTCAAGAGTAGGCCCTCAATCATCGGAACATCCACTTTTTCTAAAAAATAATTTTAGGATGACGCGAAGTCTAAGCAAGCTACCGGCCGTGATGGTCTGGTAGATATGCGCACCATTCGTACTTCGTCACTCGTACGTCCCAATGTGTTGTGGCGTGGAGGGCTTTAACCTCGATCTTCTTGTCCCCTTCGGAACAAGACGCATTTTTCAGCGACTATGCTATCACGCCACCGGCACGGTCCATCGCAAGGAGTAATCTCCCTGCTAAACAAGACTTGCCCTGGTGGAAAATACTGGTAACGCTCCAGTTCTTGGCTTTCCCGATATATCGGAACAGCGCCACGCTTCTACTTAGTTAGCTTATTCTCCAAAACTCCAGTCATTTGGTCAACGGACATTTTTACCCTTAACCTACCCTGAGTATCTTGGACCAACGACCAGTGCTTTTTTTTGTAACAAGAAGTGAAAAAAATTTGCTCCCTTCGCACTTCAATTTTTAACGGATAATATTATGAAGCATAATTTTCGCAACAATCCTGTTGCTTTGACGACTAATTAACACTTCAGGCCTCATGATCGAACCTTCGGCGCTGAAGTTTGAAAGAAGACCCTATTGCTTTTCACATCGATTTGACACGATAAATTCAATGATTGCTAATCGACAAAAGACTTGGAAGCGCTTTAGCAATGAAAAGATGGAAGCAGTTTCGAAGGACATCGAAAAGAAAACCGACTTTGTTCCGGCCTCTTTCTTTTTGATATATAAATACGTGGCAAGTGAAACTAAATTTGTACTTCGGCATCTAATAATTATCATCATTCCACTACCATCGGCGATAGGTTTAACTCCCAGATTTTATTATATTGTAAGTAGGCGCCTCCACACCCCCGCTGCCAGAGCCGCGCATGAAGTGTTGTTTTCACAGGCTGTTCATGGCGAGTCTTATTGTTCTCTTCAGCTTGCCTGCCGCTTCGCAGAAGATCGGTCTTCTGCTCGGAAGCTTTGTGAGCGACCGCTGGTACCTCGATCAAAAATTATTTGTAGACCGAGTCAAAGAACTTGGTGGCGAGTGCCTGGTAGAAATAGCCTATACAGCCGAAGAACAAGCCTCGCTCGCACAAAAACTTATTGATCGCGGAGTTGAAGTTCTCGCCGTGGTACCCATAGATGCCACTAAGGCCCGCGACATCGTAGCGCTGGCCAAAACTCGCAAGGTGCCCGTGATCTCTTACGACCGCCTCATTTTAAGCAACGACATCACCATTTACATCTCGTACGACAACGAAAAAGTGGGTCGCCTTCAAGCCCAGTACATGCTCAACAAATTTCCCAACGGCAAATACTTTCTCATCAACGGGCCTACGATTGATAACAATGCCATCTTGTTCCGCCGCGGGCAGCTTAGCGTTTTGCAGCCTTATGCCGACCGCGGCGAGATCATCATTCTGCACGACGAGGTAATGGAGACCTGGAGCGAAATGGGTGCATTTGAAAGTGTAAAGCAATACCTGGCAAAAGGCAACGAAGTTCCAGATGTAGTACTGGCCGCCAACGACGCCCTGGCCACCGGTGTAATTCAGGCGCTGCCGCCACACTTGGCCGGAAAGATCGCCATCACCGGGCAGGATGCTGACGTCACCAATGTGCGCAACATCATTGCCGGCAACCAGACCATGACCATCTATAAGCCCATCCGCCCACTGGCCTACCGTGCTGCCGAGATGGCCATGGATCTTGAAAAGGGCAGATCGGTGAGAGGGCAAACCACCATCAGCACCGGCGACATCAAAGTACCGGCCATTCTGCTCGACCCCATGATCGTAGACATCACCAACTATAAGGAGACGGTGATCAAAGACGGGCACGTGTCACTATCTGAAGTAGTTCAAAATCTGGGCGAAGCGTTCGAGCAGGAGCGCAACAAGATTCAGCTTTCGTTGTTGCAAAAAGAAAATGCTCTCGAAGTTCAACGTAAGGTCAATCAACGAAACACGTTCATTATTCTTACAGTATTTCTGATTGTTTCTATCGGCGGATTAACATTCACCGTTCACCAGAAGCAAAAAAACAACAGGCTGCTTCAACAGCAACGACGCGAGATAGAAGATAAGAACCGCGAACTGCACCAGTCGAACGAAAAACTGAAAACCCTCAACGAAAAGCTGGTGGAGAAACGTGAAGCCATTGGTCTTCAGCGCGACGCGATAGCGCAGCAAAAAATAAAGCTTGAAGAATTGTACAACATTCTGGCGCAGCAAAAAGACGAGATCCAAAGCCAAAACGAAAAGCTGGAAGATGAAGTGCAAAAGCGCACCTCAGAGCTCGTAGAGTACAACCGGCAGCTGGAGCAATACGCTTTTATCACAGCGCACAACCTGCGCGCCCCCGTGGCCCGTATACTTGGGTTGGGCCGGCTCATCAAGATGCGCGAGAGCGATCCCAGTGAAGTGAGGGTTATCATCGATAAACTCTTAAGTTCTTCACTTGACCTAGACGGCGTGATCAAAGACCTCAACAAAATTCTCGACGTGCGCACCTTCTCCATGGCCACCCTCACCCAGGTTGACCTGCGCGAAGAGATGAACAACGTTATGCACAACCTCCGTGCAGACATAGACGAGACCCACGCCACTATTGAGTGCGATTTCAATGCCGTGTCTACCATCTATTCTATCAAGCCTTATATCCACAGCATTTTATTCAACCTGGTGAGCAACGCCATCAAATACCGCCACAGCTTGCGTGCGCCGGTAGTGAAGATCAAAACCGCCCTCAATGCAGATGGCATTTCGCTCGTCATTGCCGATAATGGTATTGGCATCGATCTGCAGGCCTACCGCAACACCATCTTCAAGCTCTACAAGCGTTTTCATTTTCACGTAGAGGGCAGAGGCCTCGGCCTGTTCATGGTAAAAACGCAGATTGAATCGCTGGGTGGTAGCATTGCCATTGAAAGTGAAGTAGACAAAGGCACAACCATTACGATTTGTCTTAAGCAGCAGCCCGAGTTGAGAAAGGCTATGTAACCTGAGAAATCTGGTGTTGTCGCACAGATGCGACGTTGTAGAACAGGCGAGAAAATGTCGAGTATCGTGTTGTTTCTATGATTGATAAAGCCCTGTGGACTTGCAATCAAGACCTTCCGGCCTCGCGCACTTCCTCCAACACCCCCGTCTCCGGGTCCAGCTCCCTTTTTTCGTACCAATCTCCAAACCCAATCGTAACCACCATCTTCATCGTGTTATGGTAACCCGATTGCAATGCCACATGGTCGTACCAAACAAAATCACCCACAACTCTTTTCTTCTCAACCCCAAGCTCAGACTTCAACACCGGCTTCGGCAGGCGCTGGTGCACCGAGCCATCGGCATTGTATATCACCGCGTTTTGTGGGGCAGCATAGCGCTTCGTGGCGCCGCCGTAGATAGCAACCACTCTTGTCATGTCGGGCGTGGGCAAGCCGAAGATGTGGACTCCTTCTTCCAGTAACACAATCTTTTTGCCGTTGTGCGTCCAGGCAATACCGGCTTCGAGTGTGTTTACATACCGCAAGTGCGTGGCTTCATCGACATTGCCAAACAGACTACCACCGTGCAGCGTGGGCGAAAAAAATAAACCGTCTTTGGTGCAAAGTTCAAACTCGGTTATCGTTTCTCCGGGCCTCGGGTCATCTGCAAGGTCGGCGAGAAGTTCTTCGTGTGTGGTGTTGGCTTCGGGCGCAGTATTAAAAAACAGTTCGTCGCGTTTAAAACGCCGGCCCCAGCCACCATGCTCGTCAATAGAAAATTCCAAAACAAGATTGATGTTGGGCAATGGTATACTCTCCCTTTTCATCAACGCAACAAGTTCGCGCAACACCGCCAGCGTTTTGGGCGAATTTTCTACTACAACCCCATACAGGCCCACGCTGCCACATTCAAAAATCAATTCGAGAATATCATGTATCGATTGACTAGTTTTTGTATAAAGCGGTCGCAGCGCATCGTGGTCATTGCGGCTTATCACAGCATTTTCTTCGTAAGGCTGCTCCAGCACGTCCGAAGGCATGATTCGTGAAACTTGGTATAACCATTCGTCAACATGCTCTATGTCAGTGATGCTCCACAACATAGGCAGCACCCGATTCCACTGCGCATCGTGGTCGTATTTCTTCAGCGCCTCTTCCAGGCAAAGAATGGCGAACGCTGCGCGGGCGCGGATGGAGAGGGTGTGGAGTTGAGATTTCACGGGGGAAGTACAATTTTTCTTTAAATGTAAGGGTTTCAATCGTAGCAATAGTGCCCTCACAGCTCGAGATTTTGGCTGTTAGCTCTTGCGCCACCGCTGAAACTTCAGACGCTTGCGCCATAGCTTCAGCGTCGTCGTAGCAATCTCCGGCTCAGAACACCAAGCTCTTGTCGGCATTCACAATCCAGTTAGTCAGATCGGTCAAAGTTCCGAGAACGGCTCCGGGAATCACGGCAGTTGCACCTCTCGACTCTGCACATGACGTACAAAGTTTTACCTCACCACCTTGCTGAACGATGGTAACCAGCATTTGGCCAATGTTATATTGCCCGGTTTTTTCTTTTTGCCCTGGCAATGCCCCGATGACCGAATCGCTCATAAGGTAAACCCAAACTTTGTTGTTGGGCTCGTGTTTTTGAAGTTGTATGGCGGTTCGAAGTGCATTGAAATTTTTGTCGCTGCCGTAAGGTGCATCGTTGAGGAGAAAAAGAATTTTCATGGATTAAATAATTACGGATTTATCGTTTTTGTTCTTTTAAAAAGACCGTTGTAGAACATAGAGGGAATGCAAATGTCAGTGGTAGTTACCAGCAAGCCGACGGCAAACAGAGCGATGGCAAGAATATTACCCGCCATAGTATAATTATTGTAAAGAAGATAGATTGTTACGGCGAGCCAAACAGTGGCAACACCACAGGCGAATCTGCCCTGCGCCGTTCTTGGAGGCAATTTGGGTTTATTGAGTAGAAGCCGCACACCATAGTTATACAAATAGTCGAGTGGATGGTATGGAGGAAATGCTGCCACCAAGGCAATGGTCGCAGCGACCGCTAAAACCGGTATACTTTGAAAGTAAATGCCAAACGCTACCAGTGTAATGCAACCCGCATAAGCAAACCTGATTCCGTACTTGAAATCGCTTAACTCCTTGTCAGAGAAATTGTCATAACCTTGCGCATGCAGGCGTTTTCTGCAAGCTGACGAGATGAATGAAGCCCCGGTATTCATACTTTGTTGGTTTTAAGTTTAACACCTTAGTTTTATTGCTCGTTATTTCACTTTTAAAAATACTTTTCGCTCAAAATAATTGCTTGTCATCCCTTCTTTCGCGTTTCCTTTCGCGCTTTCGCCTTTGGTAAGCATAATTTGTAATTGCAGCTCTGCATGTTGGGCGTTGCTCATCGGTTGAATGATCATTGGTAAACTGGTAATGTTGGCATTTTCGTAGCCAGGCAATTGGTCGCCCACCAGGCGGCACGACAACGGCAAGTTCACATCCCAGTTGGGAGCAAACTTCGAAAGTGATGATGTACCTATTGTCGACGGATCAATGTAGAGCCACGCATTGCGCGCAGGCGGTGGTGCAGTTTTTTCTTTCAGCCACCCGATGACGGTGAGCAGCTTCTTTTGTTCCCATCGCTCGGTTTCAATCACAAACGAACCATCGGGTTGCTTCACAGATCTTTTGGTATCCGCATCCAGAATGTCTACAATGAGTTTGCCGTCGTCGTTCCACGGCCCATTGTTCACGTGGCAGCTCATGCAGTTTTTCGAACCGCTTAAAATGCCAACCGCAGGAGGGTAAGCATGTGCAGTGGTTAAGCCCGGTGATGGGCTCGGTGTTCTAAATTCAGCGTGATAATTATCGTTATCAAGTGCGAGCTGTATGGCAGCGGCCATCACTAACCCGGTTAGTAAAAGCATGATCATTTTTGTTTTCATAGGCTCGACAGTTTAGCTAAGAGCATTACATTGAAACAATTCCGGTTAATACAATGCCTGTTGTGGAAGAATTCTCCGTAGCGCAGCTCATTCTGAATTTTACAATGAGCGATGAAATAACCGTCAATAATCCAATCGCAAGAATAGGAGCAACCAATCCGAAACGATCGGCAATCAGCCCGGTGAGTATAGCGCCGAACGCGTAACCCAGGTCACGCCATAAACGGAAAATACCGATACTCCTGGGCCGCTGATCAGGATGCGTATGGTCAGAGATAGCAGCCAGAAAAGTTGGATAAACAACGGCGGTGCCAATACCCAACAAAGATGATAACACGATAAATAAAACGAATGAGTTTATGCCGATCATGGCAAGCAAGGCAACACCTTGCATGAACATGCCTATGAAGAGCAATGTCTTTTTACAATACTTGTCGGCGAGTTTTCCAGTGTAAAGCTGACCGAAACCCCACACCGCCGGGTAGGTGGCCACAATGATGCCGGTTTCGTGCAGATCAAATCCCTTAGAGACGAGCAGCAGCGGAAATAGCCCCCACACCATCCCATCGTTGAGGTTGTTCACCAAGCCTGCTTGTGTTATCGATCCCAGGTTTTTGTTCTTCCAGGTGGTGTCCCAGAAAACGTTCTTCAACAAAGGAACTGTACTCGAAGCAGACTCGAGTTTTACATGGTGATGAGTGTCATTGATCAGCAGCCAGCTCATGATCAGCCCTGCAGCAGCAAAGGCAACGCCGATGTAAAACGGATAAGGGCGAAGTCCATAATGGCTGGCGATCCATCCGGTAACGAAGGCAACGGCAGCAAGTGCAATGTATCCGGCAAATTCATTCAAGCCCATGGCAAACCCCCGATCTTTGTCGCCAACCAGGTCAATTTTCATCACGATGGTGCTCGACCACGTGAGGCCCTGGCTTGCACCAAGAAAAATATTGGCCGCAATTATCCAATTCCAATCGGGAGCATAAATGATAAGGATAGGTACAGGCAAAGCCAACAGCCAACCTGTCACCAACAAATTCTTTCTGCCAAAACGATTTGCTAATTTTCCGGTGTAGTAGTTCGTGATTGCTTTCGTTACGCCAAACACAACGATAAAAGAAAGTATGGCTGTTTTAGCAGCAAGCCCAAAATCTACTTCGGCTATTTGTGGAATGATGGTGCGCTCAAGCCCTATCATGCCCCCCACGAAAGCATTGACAATTACCAGTAAGGTAAATTGTTTCCAGTTCTCTCTTAATCCAAGTTGTACATCCATATTTATCGATTAAGCGATGGCACAACGATTGGCACCGGCTTCCAAATCAGCAGGGGTATAACCCTCATAAGAGCCTTGCTTATTTAAGGTGGCAATGGTTAAATAATTTGGAGGCGTTGGCGGAATGCGCGAAGTGGTGTACTGCACAAAATCAGATTCGGTCATATTTAGCATGTCAAGTTTATGGCCGAGGGCTTCAATTGATTCAGCGATCAAGCGGCCGTTAAATGGAACTGCTGTTGCCAGGTGCGCCGGAAGCACCAGCATTTTTGGATTTAACTTCAACAGCTTGTGCAGCGAGTTGTACAAAAGCTTCGATCTTTTGATGACTTCATCCTGATCGGCTTTCAGGTCGGGCCTTCCAACACCATCTACAAATAAGGTGTCGCCTGTAAATAATGCGTCGTTATTTAATTTGAAGGAGGTGCTTTCCGGGGTATGTCCGGGAGTATGAATAACCTGAACTTTGGCGGTGCCCACGTTTATTGAGGCGCCATCGTCAACAGTTGTAAACGGATAACTTACTGCTGCAGATCCAATCAGAAGATGTTCGGCCAGGGTTGCCTTGGCCAGCTCGCGCGTGCGCGAAATAAAATCGGCGTGAATGTGCGTATCGGTTACATATTTGATTGACCAGCCATGTGACTGTGCTAGTTCAACATAAACCTGCGGATCGAGCGCGGCGTCAATAACCAATGCTTCCTTGCCCGAGCCAACCACGTAAGAAAGACAACCTTTTGACGATCGCCGTACCTGAATAACTTTTACGTCGTTGAGCATAAGCTCTGCCGTATTCCACGCGAAGTTCCAGGCTTTCATGCCTCCTTCAAGGGAGTAAACTTCAAATCCTTTGTGCTTCAAGAGGTCGGCGGCTATCAAACTTGTTTTTCCTGCCGCACATACCGTTACCACAGGAATGTTTATATCCAACTCAATTTGATCGAGCGCCGAGGCATCTCCCGCTTTTAGTTTGTCATAAACATCGGCATGGATGCTTCCTGGAATAGCCCACTCTTCTCTCTCTTTTTTTGGCCGTACGTCGAGCACCGCAACAGGTGTTTTTTTCTCAAGCCAGGATGCTAACAACGATACGCTGATTTTTAAATCTTCGGCAGTCATAAATAATATTTTGTTAGTTCACAGAAACCTCAATCGGTAGATATTGCACCTTCCAGTCGGGAAATCCTTCTTCCAATCGCGTTGCTTTGTAACCTGCTTTGGTCAACAGGGCCACGGCTTCATCGGCATACACACAGAACGGTCCGCGACAATACGCAACAATCTCAGCGCGTTTGGGTAATTCATTGAGTCGTTTAGACAGCTCTCCAATGGGGATAGAAATGGCGTTGGCAATATGTCCTTGCTTGTATTCAGACTCTGGTCGTACGTCAAGGATGGTGACTTTTCCTGAATCGATTTTTTCGATCAGCCGATCAATGGTCACGGTTTCAAAATCAGACTTTGATTTCCTGAATTCCTTCACGACCTTTTCTATTGCGGCGATCCGCTCCACACCCAGCTCGCGCAACGCTTTCCAGGCTTTGAACACATTATTATTCGAGAGCCGATAGAAAATAAAGTTGCCTTGCCGGTTGATCTCTACCAGCTGCGCCACCTTCAGCACTTGCAGATGTTGTGAAGCATTGGCAACCGAGAGATTGGTTTGCTCTGCAATTTGTTCTACCGAGAATTCTCCTTGTGCCAACAATTCAATAATTTCCAGTCGGTGTGGATTGGCCATCGATTTGGTGATCTTGGCCAATTCTGCGTAAACCTTGTCTTTGAATTCTCTTTTATTCATTGTCAAGTTTTTTCTTGTCAAACTTTCACAGTCACTTTTAGAAACGTTGCAGGGATAGATACCGAGTTTTGATCTTGACTTGTATTTTGGCGATTGAACAAATCTTCTAACTCACGCTGTAAGTCACCTGCTTTTCCGTTCTTTTCAGCGGCCTCAAAGGCATTCATCGTTGGGCCATAATAATTCTTAAATCTTTCGACCAGTTGCTTGGGAGTCATAGACCCTTTAAACGTGAACGTTTCTTTACTGAAAGAAATATGCTGAGGCGATATTCCCGCAGCGCCGAAGCGCTCCGTCACTTCCTTTTCTACGCCCCATAACATTGGACTTATAAAACCTTCTGGTGGTGGTGGCGTGTATGCGGAACTTATTTTTAGTATCTGGGCAACGAGTGTGGGATCTCCGGGTATCCAGTTACCCATAACAATCCGACCTTCTGGACGAGTTACGCGAACCATTTCCTTTGCAACGTCAATGGGTTTGGGCGCGAACATCGCTCCAAAGATGCTGACCACTAAATCAAATGTTTTATCAGCCAGCCCAGACAGATTAGTAGCGTCACCTTCGGCGAAAGTGCAGTTGGTGATCTTTTCATTCTTCACCCTCGCATTTCCTGCCTGAACAAGGTTTTGCGCGATGTCAACTCCTTGGACATCTGCACCCAATTGAGCAGCCGGAATGGCAGTGGTGCCATCGCCACATCCGAGGTCGAGCACCTTAAGGCCTTTTGTTATTCCAAGTTTTGCAACTAATGCTGCACCGCTTTCTCGCATAGTTTCCGCGATTCGCGTGAAGTCGCCTTTTTCCCATAGAGCTTTGTTTGGATTCATAATATTGGGGTTTGTTTTAAATTTATTGTACTACAACATCTACCAGAAACTCAACCGTTCTGGGAAACAGGCAGCGCACAGAATCACATGCCTGGTATTTCAATTTACCCTTTAGTTGAACAACTCCTTTTTGAATACGCTCAAGCACGAGTAAAGATGTTTCGATCTCAAATTCACCGTCATATACTTCCAACTGTTGGTCCGTTCCTGTTAGCTGAAATTTCTTCGTTGGAGGAAAGACCTGTTTTTTGATAACAAAGTCTTTGTCGCCAACTATTTCGAGCCTGGTGGGTATGATAAGTTCATCAGCTACCTCATGCGCCTGAATGTGATAACCCTTTTTTACACTGACAACTGTCTTAATGGACACCTCATGACCAACCAGCGCATTCACTTTTGGGGAGGTTATTTTCACAAGGCCTTCATTTGCTTGGCCAGTCGCATTGAAACTGACGAAGCATACAAATAAAAGTTGTTTCATTGGGATGCCAGCAAATCGTTTAGCTTTTCTTTCAGCTTTAATAGTTTCGCATCGAACGCGGCAGTGTTAAGCAAGGAATAGAAACGAATATTTCCTTCCTTATCGATGATCAGATTTGAAGCGATAGGCACTTCATGTCTCGCGAGGTCGGGCTGTACTTTTTCCGGTGCATAGCTTGCTGAAACTTTTCCGTCTGTATCAAGTAATACAGGGAACGAAAAATTGAAGCGTTTAAACGATCGTTCAACAAGCTCCTTGCCCTCCATCACGTCCACGACAAATACCTGAACCCCCCGATCCTTGTACTCTTTATATAGCTGTTCAAGGTTAGGGCCCTCAGCATTGCAGAATGGGCACCATGTGGCAGCGAAGTGAATGACAATGTAATTGCCCTTTAGTTGTTCTAATGAATAAATTTTGCCATCCACGGCGTGAAGTGCAAAGGCCGGTGCCAATTCGCCTAACATCGGTTGAACCTCCTGAGCCCTTACATGAAAGGATAGAACGAGTGCAAGCGCAAACGTGACATTTTTACTAGTCGATTTCATAGGCAACCGGTTTATTGTTTTTGAGCGTAGACCGAAACACTTTTTACGCCATACTGTATGGAAGCACCCTTAGCTGACTTGGAAATGAACGAATAAGCATCGTTGTTTCTGAGCACGATAACTTTCATTCCTGCTTTCTCTATGGCATATCGATAGTCATCTTGCTGGCTGGCGCCTCCAATACACGACGCCCACAGCGTTGAATTGCAAGTAATATTTTCGGGTAGCTGTTTTTCAGTAACAATGTCTGCAATCACCATGCGGCCTCCAGGCTTTAGAACGCGCTTCACTTCAGAAAATATTCCCTCTTTGTCAGGAGCAAGGTTGATAACACCGTTACTGATCACGACATCGAACGAACCATCGGGTGCAGGAAGTGACTGAATGTATCCTTTTAGAAAGCGCAGATTGCTTAATTGCTTTTCAGTACGAAGGCGCTCGGATTTTGCAAGTTGCTCGTCAGTCATGTCAACACCTGTAACACTACCAGATGTTCCTACCTTCAACGCCGCAATAAAAGAATCCATTCCTGAGCCACTGCCCATGTCAAGCACAAATTCGCCCGCCTTTAAATTTGCCAGATCAAAATAGTAACCAACACCCGCAAATGATTCGATGGCGGCACCAGGAATTGCGTCCAGATCAGCTTTACTATAACCAAGTCTTTCGGCTAACGTACGACCCATTTCAAAATGGTATTCACCGGTTGGGTTAAGAGCAACATCCCGGTACATTTTTTTCACCTTCTGCTCGAGGTCGGTAGCGTTTACCTTTTTAGTTGCAGTTGTTTCCATATCGATTATTTGGTTTGAATTCCTCATTAAAACCAGAACGCGTCAATCGGAATGACAATTCAAATGTAGAAAAACTATTCAATAATTTTATTGAATAATTGAATATATTTATAAAACTGGGAAAATGGGGCTAAAAATGTACTTTTACCCGTACTTAAAGCAGATTTAAATGGTCAATCAGGCCAATGAAATTCTTCAAATTGTGACAAGCACGCTGCTGGGCCTTGTCAGCATTCTTCTCGTCAGGCACGCCCGAAGCGGACAGAACACCTGGGCCGGAATTGGCTTTACGATCAGCATTTTGTGTTACGTCATTGTTGGGTCGGAGGTAGTTCGGTCCTTACCGTTACTTCGTATTGTTGCTTCGATAGGTGCAATTTGTGTTCCTGCTCTGTTCTGGTTGTTGGCCCGGGCTATTTTCGACGACCATTTCAAATTTCAACCGGCGTTGCTGCTATGGTTTTTGATATTGATCGTTCCCCACCTGAACTTTTTCGTGGATCACCTTGTGCCGTGGCCGGGTTTCCGGCAGCTGTCGGGCATCGTGGCACGTCTGACATCACTTGGATTTGTGTTGGCCGCTCTTTACACAGCCCTGAGGACAAAGCAGGCAGACTTGGTTGACTCGAGAATTCAGTTTCGTAATATTTTCCTGCTGATGACAGCCACGCTGATCGCCATAACGCTCATCGTTGAAATTATTCCGATCCATCATGATACCGTAGCCGTGCTGCAGCTTCTTCAACGACTGGCCATCATGGCCATCACAGTTTACTTCCTTGTGAGTAACTTCGCCATACGCTCCGGATTTTTCTTTAGAGAGATTTCAAAGCCAAAACCTCTGCCGGTTGACGACCCTCATCTTACCGCCAGGCTTCAGGCATTAATGGAAGAACAAAAGGCCTATAAAAAAGAAGGGCTTACCATCGGCGAACTGGCAGCGCTGATGAACGTGCAAGAGTACAGGCTACGGCGGCTGATCAACGGCCAACTCGGTTTCCGGAACTTCAACGACTTCTTGAACCAATACCGGGTGAACGAAGCTTGCGAAATCCTGTCAGACCCCGGCCAAACGCGCAAAACAATACTTGAAATAGCCTACGATCTCGGCTACCAATCCATTGGCCCCTTCAACAAAGCCTTCAAGGATCTGAAAGGCGCCACTCCAAAGGCCTATCGCAAAAGCCAGATTAACTGATTTTTGATGCTCAGCCGCCGCTATTTCATGCTGATTTCGAAATCAGCAAGCATTTTTCAATATCAGAGAGACATTGGTAAGCCACGGTCATAGGTTCGCTCAATAATTTTTAAAACTATGGAAGCGAAAAACTTTATTGACGTATGGCCCAACTTGTTTCTGTTTGACTTGCTGCGGTACCTCATTCCCGCCAGTGTGGCCTTTGGCTTGTTTTGGGTGATTGGCAAAAATTGGTGGCGACACCTTTTCATACAAGCGAATTTC
>JBMOKS010000271.1:0-2331 GCA_049324355.1 Bacteroidota bacterium | reverse complement strand
TCTGTCTTATGGTTGTTTACCAGACGGGCAGTTTTAATGATCTTCGATTCTTCAGGATATCCCGACACAATAAACCAGGGATCTACCGCGATGCAATGACCGCCCACGCCAGGACCCGGCTGAAGTATTTTAACACGAGGGTGCTTATTTGCCAGGCCAATCAGTTCCCACACGTTGATGCCTGCTTTATCGCAGATCAGCGACAGCTCGTTGGCGAATGCAATGTTCACATCGCGGAAAGAGTTTTCCACCAGCTTACACATTTCGGCGGTGCGCGCATTGGTTTTGTGCAGGTGGCCGGCAACAAAACGGGCGTAGAAGTCGCAAGCTTTTTCTGTGGAGGCTTCATCGAGTCCGCCGATCACGCGGTCGTTGTTTTTTAATTCCTGGATCACATTGCCCGGCAGCACGCGCTCAGGACAGTAGGCCATATAAAACTTCCCTTTTAATTCGGGACGTTGTTTGATGATCTGATCGTAAACATGTTCGGTTGTTCCTACAGGACTGGTTGATTCAAGAATAAAAAGATCACCTTCTTTCAAATATGGCGTTACGCTTGCGGCGGCAGCTTCAACATAGCTGATGTCCGGCTGATGATCGTTCTTGAAAGGTGTGGGCACGGCCAGCACGAATACGTCTGAAGTTTCGGGCGTCAGGCTGGCTTTAAAATATCCCCGGGATACACAATGTCTTACCAGTCCATCGAGGTCGGGTTCAACAATATGTATTTCACCACGATTGATGGTTTCAACTACTTTCTTGTTCACGTCGACACCGTGCACCTGAATATTCTGACTCGCCATCAGCGCGCCGGTGGGTAAGCCGATATATCCCAGACCAACAACCGTTACTTTCAATTCCTTTTTCATACGAATAAATTATATGATAATCCTTTCGGGTTATTTACTTGATTTTAAAATATCAACAATGCGCTGGCTGGTTTTTCCGTCGCCGTAAGGGTTTACGGCTTTGGCCATCTTCTGATAGGCGTTGCTGTCGTCGAGCAACTTGCGCGCATGTGCTGTTATATTTTCTTTTCGTGTGCCCACCAGCACTGCGGTGCCGGCGTCAATGCCTTCTTGGCGTTCGGTGACCTCGCGCATCACGAGCACAGGTTTTCCCAGCGATGGCGCTTCCTCCTGAATACCACCTGAATCGGTGAGTACGAGATACGAGCGGTTCATCAACCAAACGAGATGCGGATAATCCAGGGGTTCGATCAGATGAACATTCGGTATGTTGATCAATATCTCGTTGACAACCTGCCTGACGTTGGGGTTAAAATGCACCGGATAAACAAATTCCGCTTCGGGGTAGTCCAGCGCCAATTCTTTAATGGCTTCACAGATATTTTGAAAAGGCTCGCCAAAACTTTCGCGGCGATGCCCGGTGATCAATACGATTTTTCGATCCAGCTTGATGGCAGAAAAATGTGAAGCGAAATTTTTGGTTTGCTTTTCAATAAGTGTCAGCGCGAGAAACAGGGCGTCAATCACGGAATTCCCTACGTTGTGAATACCTTCTTTAACACCTTCTTTTTCGAGATTGACTTTGGCTGCCTCGGTGGGCACAAAATGGTAATCGGCAATTCGGCCGATCAGCACACGGTTCACTTCTTCCGGATAAGGCGAGAAGCGGTTGGCGCTGCGAAGTCCAGCTTCGATGTGGGCAATTTTTACTTTTTTATAAAAGCCCCCGAGTGCACCCACAAGGGCTGTGGTAGTGTCGCCCTGAACAAGTATTACATCGGGATTAAAATCCTCTAAAACGGGCTGTAAGCCTTTAAGGGTGTCGGCCGTAATATCAAACAGAGTTTGATTTGGCTTCATGACATTGATATCGTATTCCGGCTTGATGTCAAAGAACTCCAATACCTGGTCGAGCATGGAGCGGTGCTGTCCTGAAACACAGACTCTGACCTTAAAAAAAGGGTCTTGTGAAAAGGCCTTTACCAAGGGGGCCATTTTGATGGCCTCTGGCCTGGTGCCGAATATAAAAAGTGCCTTCAAATGCTTGATTTAAACTATTTAAAAGAGGTGCAAAACTAAAAATTTTTAAGTTAAGGTTATGGTTTTGCCGTATTTCTGATGTTAAAGGCCAATTCTATTGAAGTTTTAGCATCCGAAAGTCCGAATCTATTGCCTTTCAGGATCTCTTCGTAGCTTTTGGTATGGAGGTCTGTAAAACCCTCGCTGAATTCAATTTCGTCGCCCTCCAGGGTCAGCGACCGGTAGGTGCGCTTGCCTTGTTTTCGCAGGGCTTCCGGCACATGCCTCATGTTTATGCTTAGAAACCAGTTGACGCGGGCTTGCGCCAGTTCAAAATAACCCG
>JBMOKS010000270.1:0-2341 GCA_049324355.1 Bacteroidota bacterium | reverse complement strand
CAACGACTACATAAAGGAGTGTTGCAAGTTGGCAGGCATTGATTCGCCATTAACAATCGTCCGTTTCTCGGGAGCAAATAGAGTAGAGAGCGTACATCCAAAATGGCAACTGATCACCAGCCACACAGCCAGGAAAACTTTCGTTACTAATTCCCTTATTCTCGGAATGAAGGAAGTGGTGGTAAAAAACATCTCCGGCCATAAAAAAGAAAAAAGCTTCAGCAGATATGTCAAGATTGCCGATAACATCAAACAGAATGAAATCGAAAAAACCTGGGACTCATTCATCGCCTCTACCAACACTTGACTACGTCAAGGGTAATCTCATCGCTTGCTTGAAAAATCGATCGGATTACTTTTTGGAATTAGAGCGAAGAACAAGAATGGAGGTAGAAAATACACCTGCTGAGGATCCCGAAATATTTATCCGAACTTTTAGAAAAATCCATGGAAGGAAAAAAGCCATTCCTACGCCCAAAACCGCAGAACAGAAGGCAGAGGAAAGCGATGCGCGTTATTGGGACCTTATCAGTCGCCTTGCAGCCAAGATAGAGGAAGTAGAAGGCTTTGACGATCTTTACTCCACGCTTCGATTTTCTTATCAGGGTTATTCACACAGGACAAAGCAACATGGCCCCGGTCAAATTTATAGCCGTGTGCTTGTCGCCAAAACACTGGTATCAGAGCTCTTCAAGAGCTATCAGACTTCGCTTGACAGAAAATTTCTGACCTATCACAAAACCCTTTGGGAGCCGTGTCTTCAAATGTCGACCGAAGATCAATGGTTTGATTTTCTTGCTCAGAAGACAAGGAACCTGAATCAGCTCAGGGCCTTCAAAGTCTACTGGGGGATCTATGAACAGCTTATTAAAAAAGAAAGCCAGAAATCATCTCAGAGGGTTCCCGAAAAAGGCAGAGAGAACATACTACTACTTGTCGAATCGTTTACGCCAGATAAAATCCGAACAGAGCCCCTGAGTGAGGTATTGAATCCACCTCTTTTTTCTGCAACCAACTATATCGACAAAACCGCACTAATCAATCGAGTTATGGGCGAATGTGCTCATAGAAGAGTCAAGCCAAAGACAAACTGCAGCTTCAGAGATTCGATTGCCGTTTTTCAAGTCATTTTTTTCATGTGCGGTAGCCTTACAAAAGTATTCATTTCGGATGTCGAAGCATTTGTTAAAACCATGATACTCCACAGCGATGCTGGCCACGATAGTGCTATACATCCATTCAAAATGGAAGTTGAAGAGGCCAGCAAATTCATCCTGCTGGTTCGGGTACTTTTTGAAACCACGAGTTTTTTCGAAACCACAAGGAGAGCGGAACTCAAGCAGTGGTTAATTTTTTTGCTGCGGGATCACAACTATCACTACAAAACATTCGAGGGATATTTCGATGGAAGTAGAATTCACAAACGGAACATAATAAACGACTGCCGAAGGCTTGAGCGCGAACTTGTCAACAAGCTGCCCGCGTCTGTAAGATCCCTTTCAAAGGACGAACGATCGAAACGGAGGAAGGATAGAACTAAGGAAAAACCCAACGATTCTGTTAGGGTAAAATCCAATGAGCGCCAAGTTTCAGCAGTTTCGGCCCGTTGAAACAAACTGAAACTGATTATGACGGGCGACATTATTTTAACCTCGATTACGAAGAACGAGCTTGAAGAGATCATCACCAGTTCAATTAAGAAGCTGGTTGCGATCAATCCAACTGTGGAAGATCTGCAGGACAGAGTGATGAATCAGAAAGAAGCGGCCGAATTCCTCGGCATCAGTCAGTCCACGCTGATTGCCTGGAAGAAGCGCGGACTCGTACCATACGAACAACTTGAGGGCAGCAGCAAAATTAAATTCTACAAGTCACAGTTGAAGCTTGTATTGATGAAGAATCCAGGATTGCTGCAGGCAGCTAGAAAATAAAAAACCACAGTCGGCTAAACTGTGGTCATTCATTTCTTTTGGAATGTTAGGAATTCGCAACTCCCTACAGTCCAAAGGTAATGGTTTTACTCTTTGTTACAAACTAAACCTTATCTAAATGGACGACTTTACTCCAAGCAATTCATTTGATCGAATGAAGGAGCTCGCGACTTATGGAAGAACACTTAACCCATTGCGCCAGGTATTCGGAAAATATGTATTCGAGAAATCACTTATACACTTCCCGAGCGAACGCGGCACGGGCAAAACATTTTTTATGATGCAACTATGCCTGTGTGTTGCTAATGGGATTCCGAAGTTCTGCAATGAGTCCATCGAACTACACGGCAACACACTTTATATCAATTGCGAACTCAGCCGCGACTTGATGGCTCGCAGGCTTGTGACCC
>JBMOKS010000269.1:0-2341 GCA_049324355.1 Bacteroidota bacterium | reverse complement strand
GGTTCGATCCTGCCAGCCAATATTCCGCTTGTAGGAGTATGTGAGTGCCTTCAATATTTTTTTCATCGTGCCTGTTTTTTCTATACTTATACAAGCCTGAGGCACGAGTGTGACATGAATTTCAATTTTTTTTTTAAAGTGTGAGCGCAGCCAAAATTATGATCTGCAATGGCCGCTGGATGGCTTATTAAAACGGGTCCGGTTTAAATCTTATCCTGGCGTACAAGTTTTCTAAAAACTTCAACCAACCTTTGTTGTGAGTAACCAAGGTGGTACATAAAGTATATCAGATAGAAGATACTCTGCATTCTGAAAACCCCGTTTGTAACATATTTGCGCGCAGATGTTGTCACTTCTTTTGGAATAACGATGAATTTTCCCTGCTTTCGAAGTCTTTTAATAATCTCGTAATCTTCAAATACGATATGCTTTTCGCAAAAACCGCCTACTGTGTTAAAGCACTCCCGTGAAACGAATAAGCTCTGGTCTCCATAACGAAACGCATTAACATCGAAGCGGGTGAACCATGTGTTGGCCTTTAGAAACCAATGACCGATATCAAAACGAAGCCTGTAACAACCCATGGAAAAACCTTTTCCTACCGCTTCGATAATATCAGAAACGAACGATCCAGGTGGGAATGAATCCGCATGCAGAAAATCAAGTATAGACCCTTTTGCTATTCGGGCACCTTCGTTCATTTGCGCTGCCCTTCCTTTCCTGGTACTTGATATTATGATCGCACCCTCCTTTTTTGCTTCATTCACGGAATCATCAAGACTTCCGCCATCCACCACAATAATCTCGCTCAACAATTCATTGTTATCAACCGATGTCAAATATCTGACAGTTTTCCCTATAACTCCTTGCTCATGATAGACAGGTATTATAACCGAGATCATAGAGGTTCATTTTTTAATCTTGATTTAGCTGGTTGCAAGTCATCTTGTCAAACGTAAGACAATTAACTACCGCTTCAAATAGTGCTTTTGTTTTAAGAATTGGCCACATTTACGTTATGGAAACTTACTTGGAGTTTGCGAAGAACGTCTATAGCCAGGCGGCTATTTCACCTCAAATAGGACTATGCTGCACAACATCGCCCGTATGGCAATTGCCAGGTCTTACTATTCCAAAAAAAATGTTATCGATGAACTACGGTTGTGGCACCACGGTTCATCCTCGCGACTTGGTCAATACGCCATCCGTGTTGTATGTTGGGGTTGGCGGTGGAATGGAACTTCTTCAATTTGCCTATTTCAGTCGAAGACCTGGTGCCGTGATAGGTGTTGATGCTGTTCATGAGATGATTGACGTTTGCCGCGAAGGACTGCGCTCTGCGGCCGAGGAGAATCCATGGTTCTCGGAAGAGTTTGTCAACCTTGTAAAAGGTGATGCGCTGAACCTTCCCTTAGACAACGAGAGTGTAGACGTGGCAGCACAAAACTGCCTATTTAATATCTTCAAAGATTTCGACCTGAGAAAGGCGTTGATGGAAATGTATAGAGTATTAAAACCGCATGGGAAGTTTATACTTTCCGATCCGGTATGCGAAAGTGAAATACCTGAACATTTAAGAAATGACAACAGGTTGAGGGCTTTATGTTTGAGCGGAGCCATTCCGTTGCAGCAATACATCGACATCATTTCGGAGATTGGTTTCGGAACAATTGAAATCAGAGCTCGAAGGCCATATCGAATCCTAAGCCCGATACATTATGACATTGAGCGTCCGATCTTCATTGAAAGTGTGGAGATCTGCGCGATAAAAGATCCGATACCTGAAGATGGTCCGTGCGTGTTCACCGGCAAGACCGCGATATACTTCGGTGCGAAGGAATATTTTGATGATGGGAAAGGGCACGTGCTAACGCAAAATCAACCCCTATCCATTTGTGATAAGACTGCTCGAAACCTGGCTGCGCTAAACCGGAACGATATATTCATAAGTCCATCTACCTGGTTCTATGATGGAGGCGGTTGCTGTTGATGACTGAGTCGGCTCGGGGGTAAAAAGCAAGAAGGGTGGAATTATTACTTCTGTCTAACGATAAGATTTGCGAAAGTTATCTTTTGTAAAACCCTTCATGTGCGATAATTGTCACTTATCGTTTTCAGATATTTTTTCAACCTTATAACCTGTACTGTTAATGGCATCTGCAATTTCTGAAGCTGACGTTTTATTTTCGATATAATCCACCACAGCGTTACCTTTTTCATAGGAGGCATCCGCTCTCAATACACCGGCAAGCTTGTTGACCTCATGCATAATATGCTCTGCGCAACCCTGACAAGTCATTCCACTGACTTTGAATTCCGCCCTCTTAATCTCATCCTTATT
>JBMOKS010000268.1:0-21351 GCA_049324355.1 Bacteroidota bacterium | reverse complement strand
CGCCGATGGAATCAAATTTTTCGGTGCCGCTCCTGTGGTGATGGATGCTGCGTTAAAAAAGAACAAAGAGCTTGGTTTACGCTCGGCCTGTCACCACGCGCAATTAGATGTGGCAAGGTGGAACGTATTGAACTCCGCTCGTGCCGGACTAACCTCGATGGAACATTGGTATGGCCTGCCCGAAGCGTTGTTCAACGATCGTACCGTACAAGATTATCCAGTGGATTACAACTACCAGAATGAACAACATCGTTTTGGAGAAGCAGGCAGACTTTGGAAACAGGCTGCGGCTCCCTATTCAGCACACTGGAATAAGGTAATGGATGAATTGTTGTCGCTCGACTTTACACTCGATCCTACCTTTAATATATACGAAGCCAACCGCGACTTGCAACGCGCGCGACGGGCGGAGTGGCATGAAGAATATACGCTGCCAAGCTTGTGGGCTTTCTATCAGCCGAGTAAAATATCACACGGATCGTACTGGCACGCGTGGGGCACCGAACAGGAAGTAGACTGGCGTGAAAATTATCGGCTGTGGATGACGTTCGTGAACGAATACAAAAATCGTGGCGGTCGTGTGACCACCGGTTCTGATTCGGGATTTATTTTTCAACTCTATGGCTTTGCCTACATCCGCGAGTTGGAGCTGTTGCGTGAGGCCGGATTCCATCCCCTAGAGGTGATCCGTTCGGCCACATTGTATGGTGCGCAGGCTTTGGGCAAAGAAACTGAACTCGGTTCTGTTGAAGTAGGAAAGCTTGCCGACTTCGCGATCGTAGAGGAAAATCCTTTACAAAATTTACAAGTATTGTACGGCACTGGCGCTATTAAGCTCACAGAAGATAATAAAGTAACGCGTGTGGGTGGCGTGAAATACACCGTTAAAGACGGTATTGTTTACGATGCGAAGAAATTGTTGAGCGATGTTAAAAAGATCGTTGCTGACGAAAAAGCAAAGAGCGGATTTGTGCTGAAGCAGCCGGGAGTGGAATAAACACGATGGAGCACAGCCGTTGCAATGAACTCGTTTGACAGTTAGAAGCTAACCTATTTGCACTTGGTAACACATTTAAAACTCTATTTGAAGGTGATCGGGTTATTATTTTCGTTATTATTGTGTCAACAAAAGAGAATGTACCCATACTGCGGGGCATGATATTTTTAAGCGTTACTCCTACAAAGGCTTAAAGGAGAGAAAATGAGTACCTCTACCATCCCAACGCTTACGCCGGAACAAGTCGCCAAATGGTTCGAAAATTTGGTCTCGCAAATACGAGTAGACCAGGTTTCTATTGAACTCGGTGTAGCGAACACGGAAAAAATCGGAATTCTATTCAAATCTTATTTCTGGCAAACAAGATGAAGTTTTGAAGAAAATAAGGTTCGAGGCGAGTCAATCACTAATCGAAAAATTAGTTAAGGTCTTTATCGCCGAGCTTGGCAGTGCTCAATCAATACCCGAAAAATTGGCATTTGCCCTTACTCCCTCCACAATAAGAGTTTGGGCGGAAATTAAGGATGACGATGAGAAAATTGAAGACGCGATTTTACTCGCAGAAGCTAAGGTTAATGCCTACGCGCGACAGTTTGACTTTGCTTTGGACACAATGATCGTGGAGAAATCAGATTCATTGCCCATTCCGTCACATTACGCCGAAGTCACCATCAAACGACAATGAGCTTGATGGCTTGATTGTTCATCCCTAGAAATTTATTTATATAGTTCAATATACTGACCACCTGGCTCAGGTTAGGAAGAACTTAACCTTCCTGGGCTTAATCAATCAACACGGCGCTCAATACATAGACTGGCAAATAACAACATGTTTTTATGTTGGGGTTCATTTGGTCAATTCGTTTTTGGCGAGGGAAGCTAATCTCCATTTCAATAGTCATGAGAGAGTGAAAGACGCGATCTCGCCGACGTCTGCCCTACCTAAAACAAGTCTGGACCCTGATACTTATTTGGCCTATGGTAAATTAAGAAATCTGTCGAGAAGGTCAAGATATCTATGTTGCGATGAACATCCCGATCGCGATCCGGATCAATTTCATCCAATACTTGAAAAACATTATAAAAAACATTCCTCCAGCTGGATAAACTGCTCTCACATTTTTATTCCAGGTACATGGACTCCTATCCCGTAATACCGATCATTTATTCTTTCCACACAGCCCCCCCCCAATTGCAAATATTTCACATTCTCTACGCCATCAAAAACTACATTTGCAAGTAGTTGATAAAGTAATTTTGGTAATGTTTGATTATGGAACTACCTTAGTCTTAGCAAAATTACTTGCCTTCTGAAAAATATTATCACGATATCCATTTCCCTGCAGGGAATTGCCTGATCATCCGGCAGTCATTGCCATAATATGCGCCTGTTTCCTACGCAGGTGAAGTATTCTTTTTAACTAAATTTTTTTAAGAAAACAAAATGGCTAATTCCAATTTAAAAGCATTGGGCTGGGATCAGTTTTTTGAAGACCAGCTCGGCGGAATCAATATTCCAGAATTTACCGTCGGCAGAATAATAGCTGAAAATAAAACAAACTACGAGGTTATTACATCAGCAGGAGAGTTTATCGGCGAAGCCACAGGAAAATTGCTCTTCTCGGCAACTTCATCGGCAGAGCTGCCGAAGACCGGCGATTGGGTAACCGTCACACCCATGAGTGAAGACCGCGTGATCGTTCACCAGGTGCTGAAGAGAAAAACCATATTGTCGCGAAAAGCTGTGGGAAGAAAAACACAAGAACAGATTATCTGTACCAACCTCGATGTTTTGTTTATTGTGCAAGGCCTCGACAACAATTACAACATCGCCAGATTAGAGCGGTATGTTGCCGCTGCCGATGAAGGTATTCAGCCGGTGATCATTTTAAACAAGGCCGATCTGTGTCACGATGTTCATGAAAAAGCTGCAGCGATTGAATCGAGACTTAAGAACGTGCCGGTGTTGGTGACGAGCTCATTAGAGGGCGATCTCAGCCCGGTGGCTGAATTTATAGAGGCTGGCAGAACGTATGCATTTGTTGGTTCGTCTGGCGTGGGTAAGTCGACGATCATTAACCGGTTACTTGAAAGCAAGATTCAAAGAACAACCGATGTCAGATCGAAAGATTCCAGGGGTCGTCACACCACTACGCGCAGGGAGATGTTTGCTTTGCCCGGGGGTGCTTTGGTGATCGATACGCCGGGCATGCGTGAGTTTCAGCCCTGGGCCGACGACACCGCGCTAGCCGAAGCCTTCGCTGAAATTGACGCGTTGGCATCCAGTTGCCGGTTTGCTGATTGTCAGCACCTGGAAGAGGATCATTGCGCCGTAAAGCAAGCTGTGGAAGGTGGTATCATACCACAAGCACAGTATCAGAATTTTTTGAAGATGAAGCGGGAGTTGGATTATCTTCAATCGCAAACCGATGTGTTGAAGTCCCAGCAGCGAAAAAAGAAGGTCAAGCAGCAACAGCGCGAATTGAACCGGATGTTGCGGAAGAAAAACAAAAAATGAGTCAGGAGTTTAAGTTCAAAGTTTGGAGGCCAAACCCTCCGAACTTTGAATGTTTGGCTTTAATCCCCAAACCTCGAATCATTATTGTTATTTCGTTTTTTCCCATGCTGCCTTGAGAGGTGGTGACAATTGATCCATAGTTTCATCAAGAGTCTTTTTGCAGGCGTTTTTTCGGTTGTCGTCGTCGAGGTTGTGAGCGTAGTTGTTCAGCAGATAAGCCAGCAGCAGCCTGTTGTAAGTGTCGAGTTTATCGTCTTTGATCATCTGCAGAATTTGTGCTTCCAGCTTGTCTTTGTCGGCAGCGTCAGCCAGCGCACGACCGACGCGCCCAATAGAGCCCCAGTAGTGATGATCGCTTACATTTTGAACGCGCAAACATGTGCCCAGCATTAGGTCCGTGGCCTGAATGTTCAGTTGTTCAAGTTCTTTCAGGTACGTTTTCCGTGCCCCCCAAGCATAGCTGCCATCGCTTTGCCTTTCAAACCGGTCGTTCATGATGTCGAGATGTGAGCGAAGAAAGATATCCCATTGGGCAGTTTCGGCGGCGAGCATACAAATGCCCATGGCGTGGTACCGCGGACTTTGATCCTGGCTGCAGTTCCCCATGACCTTGCGGCTTCGTTTCAATTGGAGCGCTTCGGCTTTCGACAGATAACGAGCAATGTAAAATTCAATATTTGAATCAGAGTTTCCCGATGCCAGCGCTTCATCGCGTGCCTCCATCAAAAGACTTTTCCAATAGGGCTTCTTCACTTTTTCGTCGAGGCTGGCCATACGAAGACTATCCCATTCGGCATGCTTTCGCAGGTATTTGGCGTAGGCTTCGTCGAAGGCCTCGCCATGAAGGGTGTTGTAGTCTGGGTACTCCGGTTTCCCAGGAAATTTGGAGGCCCATTTCACAAACCGGCCTGCTTTAGAATCACCTTGTACGGTCTGATAAACCGCGTATTTCGCTTTTGGAAAATAGATCTCGGTGGTAGTGTCGACCATGCAGTCGGCATACTGCACTAGACGCGCATAGTCGTAGGGAAGCATTTGTGATTGAAGGTTCACGAGGTAAACTGCGTCTGTGCCTTCGTCGCCAACAACCCAGCCTGTTGTTTTGTTGTTTTCCTTTCTGTCATTAACCCAAAGAGACCTTTCCGCCTTGGTACCATCAGGCAGTGTCGTATACTCGATTATCTTTTTGTCGCGATAATTACGATACCGGTATTGTATCACCCACACACTTGCACCGAGGTCTGGAAATTGTTTCTTGAATTCAGCGAATGAAACTACTTTGCGAATAAGGGCTAGCGCCTTCGCCGACGGCTCGCTGACGAAGTAAGCTTCGCCTTGCGGTAGCGAATAATAAGGATGTGAAAGATCGCACGTCCGGAATCTCACGTTCAGCGAATCCACTATGCTGCCGAGTTTGTTCATCGTAGCCTCGTCGTAGATGAGACCATTGGGTTGGATCTTAAACTCATCGTATTGCCCGTAAGCAACGTTGCATGCGATGAGTGAGAGCATGATTAAAATAAACTGTTTCATAACGCAAGGTTTGGTGATGACAATTCTATCGAAATATATTTTTGATTCTCTGCCAGATTCCACGCGGCGACCAAGGCCTATATGCGCATGTTCCACCAACCATTCCGCCGACCACTACAACTTCCGACAGCGCCTCGACATCATCTTCCATGACTATTTCAAGGTTATTCTTCTCGTAAACATTTTGTTCCAACGTGATCAATCCGATAAAAGCGAAAACCAGCATGTCGTCGGGGGCAGGTTTGTCGATTGTGATAACAAATTGGCCGCTTTCATTGGTGTATGCTGTGACTGAACTGTTTTTAAGGGTCACCGTTACACCCGGCAATGGTTCGTTGGACTTTGACCTGACCGTGCCTGCAATTATCGTTTGTGTTGTGGAGTCATTTTCCACAACCTGTTGAAAACTTAGTCTGTTATTATTAGGTACGATCGTCAGCTTTTCTTTCGCGATTTCTTTGGCTTCGGCGCTGTGTCCGGTAAAAAGCAAGGTTAGGCCGAGCACAGACAAGGGCAGCCAGGATCGCTGGCGTGCAACCTCTTCGATCTGATAATATTTAAGTTGATGGGCTTTGAACCGCCCACAGGTATATCCGTTCGATTGAAGAAAATAGGATTTGATCTTTTCATCGCTCCACGACGTGAAATCGATCACTTCTTTTTGGCAGGCGGAACAAAAACCGCCCAGGCTTGTGGGATTAAAATTCTCCCATTTTTCATGACAGGGTTTTGGAATGTCGAGTTTGAAGGATCTCTTCATGGGTCAGGGTTTACGGATGAAGGATTCCGCAACCGGCTGTTTTCCATAAAGAAAAATCGAAATTTTGCCTGCAAGCAAAACCTGCGGGCTGTAAGATTTTTGAAAATTAACGGCTGATCACCTGAAAAGCTTTCTGGCCATTTAACTCGGTTTCTTTGATCACACGGCCTTGCTGAAGCTCTGAAAGCATCTGATCAATGGTCTGGGCGTTCGATTCGCCCAAATGGGAAAGAATTTCTGAATACGTTTTAATGCTGTTGGGTGCCTGGCGGAAGTTGGTAATGAAGTTCAGGATATCGATTTTTTTCATACGACTATAACGTTCAATTGTTGTGCTTAACGGAAGGATAACTGAAAATGTTGGCCTGAAATCGAAACCCACGGGTGAGGCATTTGCTATTTTGTATTTTAGCATTCCCAACCCCGAAAATCCGCCTATGAGAGCCAAGCTAGTCTCTGTCCTGTTTTGCATGATAATAATTTTCATAGCAAACACAAACCTGAAAGCGCAAAAGCTAGATAGTTTATATGCTGTTCTAAAAGAGCATCCGCAAGCGGACACCACGCGGGTGAATTTATTGCTGCAGATCTGCTATTATGAATACACCTCGAACCCCGAAAAAAATAAAGCCTTCGCCAACGAGGCCATCGAAATTTCACGAAAACTGAACTTTACAAAAGGAGTTGGCTATGCCATGCGATACGTGGCGTTGTACCATTGGGTGAAGGGCGACTACGAGCAAGCTGCTCAACAGGCCTTTGAAATGTTGAGTGTGTTTGAAGCTACCACTGAAGCGCGTGGCCTGGCCCAGGCTTACCAACTGCTTGGACTTATCCACGAAGAGTGGGATAACTTCGAAAAAGCAGAGCTATATCACACCAAAGCCCTGGAGATCAATCAAAAGGCCGGTCGTAAATACGATGTGGGTTACAACCTGAATAGCCTGGGCTCGCTATACCATGGGTTTTCGAAATACGATCAGGCTACTGAACATTATCTCAAATCGCTGGAGATACGCAAAGAGATCAATGATGAGGATGGCATGAGCCAGTCGTACAACAACCTGGCACAAGTCCACAAGATCAAAAAAGAATATGCGACATCACTCGGATATTTCGAAAAGGCATTGGCTATTGCCAAAAAGATCCGCAATAAGAACAGAATATCCATCGTGTTGATGGGCATGGGCGACGTGAATGTGCTGATGGGTAATTACGACAAAGCAGAACCTTTCTTACAAGAAGCGTTTGCGCTGGCGAAGGAATTGAAAAGCAAAAAGCGCATGAAGGAAACCTATCGCAAACTGGCCGTGCTGGAAGACAAGCGAAAAAACTACAAAGCAGCCCTCGAGTACCTGGAACTGGAATATAAATACCAGGACAGCATTTTTACCGAAGATAAATCCAAGCAGATAGCAGAAATGGAAACACGCTACGAGACTGCAAAAAAAGAACAAGCTATACAGATACTGGAGCGTGACAAGAAGATCGAAGCGTTATGGCGAAATATTCTTATAGCCAGCCTCATCGTTGGTGCTGTGAGCGCTTTGGTGATCTACCGGTTGCAGCAATATCGAAATAAGAAGAATCAGGAGCTGTTGAATCTCCGCATCGATTTTCTCATGGAGCAACACCAGGAGCTCACCGAAAAATTTAAGTATGCCATGCGCAAGCCCGAAGAGCAGTCTTTTGAATCGCATGACCAGTTGCTGTTGAAAAAGATTCTCGACATTGTTGAGAAGAATATGGCCGACACTTCGTTTGGTGTTGAAAAAATGGCCGACGAAATGGGGATGAGCCGGGCCAACCTGCACCGCAAGTTGAAATCCATTGCCGGTTTTTCGCCCAGCGATTTCCTTCGTAATGTACGGCTTCGCCGGGCGGCAACCATGCTACGCGACAATGTGGATACCATATCGCAGATAGCCTATAAAGTGGGCTTTGAAGACCAATCCTATTTTTCCAAATCTTTCAAAAAACATTTTGGTGTGTCGCCTTCGGAATATGTGAAGTCAGAGGCGGAAGTTATCACCTGAAGTCATTTCACATTACCAGATTACCAGTTTTTGCAACAGGATTACCGGTTACAGTGTTCCGGCGGCGATAATTTTGGTCATCACCAAAAAAATACCTTCCATGAAATTACAAAAACTATTATTGCCTGGGCTGTTGATCTTTGCCCACGTTGCCACGGTTGCTCAAAACACCAATTACGGCACCAACGCTGGCAATGCCGGCTACTACAATACCTCGATTGGTTATGAGGCAGGCGATGTTACCACCGCAGCAAGCGGAACCTTCTTAGGACATCAGGCCGGAAAAAACGTCAACTTTGGAAACTTTAACTCATTTGTCGGGGCGTTTTCAGGTTTAAGCACGACTTCCGGATCTAACAATGCCTTTATGGGGTATGCTTCCGGATACAGCAACACAAACGGATCGAACAACTCGTTTGCCGGTGCCTGGGCAGGTTACGGAAACACGTCAGGACACAGAAATACTTTTTTTGGCACACAGGCGGGCTACTATAATAGTACAGGAGTAGACAATGCCTTCTTCGGCACAGAGGCCGGGCTTTCCAGCAGCACCGGATCATCGGCTAATTCATTTTTCGGATCGATGTCGGGAAGAAATAACACAATGGGTTTTTATAATTCTTTTTTTGGCAATGAATCAGGTTTTTCCAACACTACCGGCTACCGCAACAGCTTTTATGGACATCAGGCCGGTAGGGCCAACACCACTGGAACGCTGAACGCATTCTTCGGCAACAATGCTGGTTACTATAATACCTCGGGCAGTCAAAACTCATTTTTCGGAAAGTCTGCAGGCAATAATAACACCACGGGAGAGCGTAACACGCTGGTGGGTTATGAGGCCGGTTTTGCCAGTGCCACCGCTGCAGGCAACACTTTCGTAGGCTGGGAAGCCGGATACTATTGCACAGAATCGGGCAACACGTTGATCGGAAGCGGAGCCGGCCGCTACATGACAACCGGCGAACTTAATAGCTATGTTGGTACGAGCGCAGGAAGCAATAATACCGCAGGAAGCCGCAATGTATTTATAGGGTATTTCGCCGGCGGCGCAAGCGTCGGAAGTAACAATGTTTTTATCGGAAACCAGGCTGGAGCCCTTTCAAACGGTTCGGGAAAACTTGTAGTCCATAATTCAAGCGAGACGTCGAGTGCTCTGCTCTATGGCGACTTCAATACGCGGCAACTGGGCATCGGCACCAGCAGCCTCGGAACATACACGCTGACTGTGAATGGCGATGCTTTTGCTACTGGTCTATGGATCAGCTCTGACAGGCGATTTAAAGAGAAAACAAAATCCATTACGCAAGCACTCGAGAAAATAAAACAGGTGAGCGGTGTTAATTATCAATTCCGGAAGCAGAGCGAAGCATCAGGCCGAGTGTTCTCCGGTGGCGAGCAACTGGGTTTTATTGCACAGGATCTTCAAAAAATATTTCCCGAACTGGTGAAGACCGACGATGAAGGTTACTTGGCTGTAAATTACCAAGGCATGATACCCGTGTTGGTGGAAGCGATCAAAGAACTTTCGGCCGAAGTAGCGTACCTCAAGACTAAATTGACCGACGAGCCTACCGGAGAAAAATCGGAAAGATCATCCGTGAAAAGAGCAATGTTGAAACAAAATTATCCGAATCCGTTCGATCAGGAAACCACGATTGAATTCATGCTACCCGAGAATATCTCAAACGCAACACTTTATATTTTTGATCTGAACGGCAAACAGGTGGCAACTTATCCTCAGTTAAGTGCCGGGCTTGGAAAAGTATCAATCACGGCCGCGCAGCTAACTCCGGGTCTTTACCATTATAGCCTGGTCGTAGATGGGGTGATCATCGACACCAGAAAAATGTTGTTGACAGATAAATAATATAAGTACTTGGCATCTGGCGCAGGGGTGAATCAATCACCCTTGCGCTTTTGCTGCCTCTTTGACAGGGTGATTTTCTGTGGTATTTTTAGATCAGCCCGATGTTGCTCGTGATAAGCAATGGCCATAGAGAAGAATAGCAGGTGGACCTTATAGTTTCGGCAATGAAGTGTTTACCTTTGCAACATGGAAGCCGACATTCATACGCTCTATCAATCTGATTTTTATCGTGTAGTGGATTTCAAGTGCCGGTGCACAGATTGTTTTACGTCAAAGCCGGAATACAGCGACACGTTCAGCATCAGCTTTGTGCGAAAAGGAAATTTCCTTTTCAACGTATTCCGGCATTCGCTGGATTCATACAATGGCTGCGTGCTGGTGACCAAACCCGGATACGAGCGCACGGTGACACATGTTCATACCGTGCCCGACGAATGCACTATCTTTGATTTTAAGACCAGTTTTTACGGCGAACTGATCGAACAACTCGGTGGTATAAAATTCTTTCACGACCCAGATCTCCATTCCACCCTTGTAAAAACCGATACCGACACCGAATATCTGCATTTCAAGATCATGCGCCTGGTGTTGAATAAATCGGGCAGCAAACTTGAGATCGATAACATGGTGATCGAGATCATCGACCGCGTGTTGAGTGGCATTACGGATTACAAAGCCGATCAGAAGATCAACGCCAGGCTGAAAAAAAATCACCTGATGACTATCGAGCGGGCTAAAGAATACATCACCTTACATTTTACCAGCGATATCTCCCTGATGGAAGTAGCCGAATATTGTTGTGTGAGTCCGTTTCACTTTAGCCGGATCTTTAAAACGTTCACTAACTATTCGCCGCACCAGTTTTTGCTGAACATCCGACTGAAAAACGCCGAGATGTTGTTATCGAATTCTACGATGCCTGTGGCCGATGTGGCGTTTTCATCAGGCTTCAACAGTATTGAACATTTTACAGCAGCCTTTCGCCACAAGTACAAACAACCACCAGCAAGATTCAGGGAGAGCAAAGAGGTCAAGGCATAATGCGCTCCCTTCTCCTCGTCCCTCGTCCCTCGTCCCTGTTCCTCGTCGCTCGTTCCGGAAAAGAGCAAGATTCCTTAAGTCGGGTGGATAGGGTCATTCTAACTTTGTATCTGTAAATTCAATTGACCATGAAAGAACAACTGTTAGCAACGTTAGAGAATTCCAGGAATTACACGTTAAGCGTGGCAGAGACCATGCCCGAAAACTTATACAATTTCAAGCCGGAAGGCGGAGGGTGGAATTTCGGGGAACTGTTACACCATATCGCTTACGGCATACAATGGTGGGAAGATAATTATGTAAAGGGAAATGTTGTGGCGTGGAGCCCGCCGACTGTAATAGAAAACAAAAAAGAGATCGTGTCTTACCTGAAGAAAGCGTATGATTCGCTGAAGGACACTGTAGCGAAACAAAAACTTACTGATGATGCCGTGAAAGGATTTCACGCCACCATAGATCACATTACGCATCACCGCGGACAAGCTGTGTCGTACATCCGCATGAGCGGTATGACGCCGCCAGAGTATGTTTACTGATAAATATAAGTTGTGAGATGAAACGTAAGAGCTGCCTCTGTTGTATGAGAGGCGGCTCTTGCTTATTGACTAACCGATCCTGCTGTTATTGTTTTCTGCTGCCTGGCTATCGCGCGTATTCTTTTGCACAGCAATGGCTGCAAACAGCGACAGCAAAAATGAGAAGGCATAAAATCCTTTTTCGCTCGGCAGTAATGTGGTGTTCCACAAGCCAACGGTGAGCAAGATGATCGAAAGAATGGTAGAGAACCAACTCAGTCCATAGTAAATATCTGTGACGGGAAGACCTTCAAGTCTGTCGCGCACACTTTTTTGTAATGACACTACCGAAAACAGACCGTACATCAGGATGGTGAAATAATATCCTTTTTCATTCAGCGGCATATCCGACCGCCAGAGGCCGATGAGATAGCCGGTCATACCCGTACCTAAAGCGACCCACGATGCGCCAATAAATGCATTTGATGGTTTCTGATTCATAGTTAAATTGGTTTTAGATAATAACAACTGTCTTTCAATTTTTGAGTTGAAAATTTTACTTGTCGTTTTAGATGAAATGAAAGATTACTTTGAGAGTTTTTCGAAATGACGATTATGGATTTGTCATATCAGCTTGTTGGTTCAACATAGAAGTGTTGGCAGTGTTAACGAAATGGTCTACCGCAAGGTTTTCGAGGAAGACCTAATTTAGAATTCATCTAACATGATTTAACGGTAAGGAATTCTGATGAAATTTTATTATTGCGCTGGTTCACACGAAGTCACGATATATTTCTCCATGATCTCTAAATAATATTTTGTTGGATCGGTACTCCAGTTGGTGCCATTGAACACCACGACGAGTTCTAACGCTGGCACCACAAAAATATACTGCCCGCCATAACCCCAGGCAAAATAGCTATCGATAGTTTTTTCTTTCCACTGAAATTGTTTGGTCCACCAGAAATATCCATATCCCAATCCCGATTGCAAATCAATTTTCTTCGTGGTCGACTCTTTGATCCAACTTTTGGGTACAATTTGTTTTCCCCGCCACACACCCTGCTGTTGATACATAAGGCCGAATTTTAGCATATCTCGCGGGCGAAGGAAAATATCGCCAATCACATCGTTCTCCGGTTGGCCAAGATCATAGTTTGTAATTTCGAGCGGCCGAATTAATCGCTCCTCCATCTCAGCGGTGTTTTCCATTTTCGTCGACTCGCGCAGCACATAGTTCATTATTAAATGATTCAGAGAATTGTAGGCAAATACTTTTTTGTTACTCCTTGGTCGAGTCAGTAAATAACGAAACTGATCGGGCTGCTGTGCTGCGATCATCGAAGTGTTCTTTTCGTGACCATATTCATATGTTACTTCGTCCCATTCGAGACCTGTGCTCATGGTCAGCAAGTTGTGGAGTGAAATACTTTTATTTTGTTCGTTGCAGGTGAGGTCTTGGTATCGTGGTAGGTATTGGCAAAGTTTCGTGTCAAGCCTTTTGATTTCACCTTTGTTTAACGCAATGCCGGTGAGGGCAGAAACAAAACTTTTGGTGGCAGACTGAATTCCAAAGTGCATTTCAGGCCTGAAGCCATAAAAATATTCTTCCATTAACAGGCAGCCGTTTCTGGCGACGAGCATGCTGTGAATGTATTTATATTTTTCTTCTAGGATGTTTTGCATGAGGTTATTCAATGGCTCAATCTGCATGTTTTGTGCTTTCAAATCACAAACCGGAATGTTGTCTGCGAAGACTGGAATAGTGTAAGTGTATTCTTTGTTGATTCTCGGGTGAAGGCCAGGAATGGTGTCATGAAGAACTGGAGCAAAAATTAAGGGATGCCTAATGCTGTCGTCGACAATCCAATTGCCGATGATGGTTCCGGTTTGCGAATCGTATTCGCCCTTGAATTGAGTATTCTCGTCGCTTCGTCTAAAGTGCAACGCTCGATGATCAGTCGAAACTACGTCGATCGGGATCTTATAACCACGAAAGTTCACAATGGTGAGTTCGGGGTGTTGAGGATTATGGAGGTACAGACGAAAATTAGAATCGCCGATTTTTAAAGTACCGTAGAAGTCGCCGGTGGGTAAAACATTTGGCTTGGCACAGCCAGCCAGTAGGAGCAGGAGGATGAGGAGGCGCATGATTCAATATAACTCTTCTCTTTCGAAGTTATTGCAACCTTAAAACACGTTTTAACTTTGATTGGGGTAAATTTTTTTACAACATCCAACCATTTGTGGTGTTTATGCAACTAATCATTAAATTGAACCTTATGACAACTCAGGAAATTGCCGAACGTTTGGCGGCCTACTGCCGGAAAGCAGATTGGGAAGGCGCCCACAAGTCTTTGTACGCTCAAGACGCAAAAAGTGTTGAGGCTTATTCAACGCCTAATTTCGAAAAAGAAACTATAGGGCTCGAAGCGATTTATCAGAAGGCGAAAAAATTCGACAGCATGGTAGAGAAAATACACAGCATCGAAGTGTCGGATCCACTCGTCGCGGGAAACAGCATTGCCTTCACAATGAAAATGGATGTGACCATGAAAGGATACGGGCGAATGAGTGAACCCGAACTTTGTGTGTATCAGGTGAAAGATGGGAAAATTGTATCGGAAGAATTTTTTGTTTGAGAACCACGACCTTGAACCTCGAACAAGAAGATAAATCAATAGCAGATTTTCTAAACGGAAAATCGGAGGTCACGCGTGAATTGTTTGACTATTTTATAAAGCAATGCAAGCAATTAGGGCCGGTTGCGGTTCATCCCGCCAAGACCATGATCGGCATCGCCACACCGCGGAAACGAATCGCCTACGTGACCCAGCTCGGAAAAAACTTTGTGCACATCGTTTTCCCTTTTGAAAAGGCCTATGAAGCACAACTTATGCTTTCAGAAAATAGCCCAGGTCCCCGGCGATGCCCGCCAGTTCAATCACCATTTTCGGATGTACAACAAAGAAGATTTGAATAAGGAAGTATTGAAATTTATGAAGATGGCGTTGAAGGAGGGGAGCTGAGTTTTTTTGGTCTAACTTGATTTAGATACCATTGCATCTTTCAAATCATTTGTATTCCCGGCGGGCAAAAAATTCGTTAAGAAAATCAAACAAAAATTTACAGCTTCGCTGCAAGTCTGCGCAGTTGCGGGAATTTGTATCGCCAAATGATTAAGATTGCCCAACGAATATAGGTCCATGCAATACAGATTCATTATTGTTTTTTAATTTATGCGCTCGGTTTTTTGGGTGCATACCGGAAATGGATGACTGCCGATGCCGAGGTTTTTAAAAATGACCTTATATATGCTAAAGAAATTTTCGCTTGCCATTGTGGCCAGCAGCCTCATCAGCTATGGTGCTGCATCACAAGGCCTTGTTCCCGATCAGCAAGAGTTTGATGCCCTCAAAGCATTGTACGATAGTTTAGCCGGCCCGGGCTGGACTACCAAAACCAGCTGGCCCACAGCAGGGTCGTGGCCCGCAAGTGCAACGGCTACTCAAATGGATGCGTGGTACGGTGTAGTTGTTACTAACGGCGACATCACCGAGCTGAACCTGCCCACCAACAACATGACAGGCAAGCTGCCGCAAGCTATCGGCAACCTCACGGCGTTGACGAGATTGTACTTTCATAATAACAAGATCAACAGCGCACTGCCTGCGCAGCTGAATAACCTGGTGAACCTCACCTATCTCGACATGGGCTATAACCAGATCACAGGTTTGTTGCCCAATCTGCCGGGTCTCACCAAGCTTCAGACGTTGATCTTTCGCAACAACTCTAATCTTGCAGCTGCACCCATGCCTTCGTGGGTGCCATGGCTTGCTACACTCAAGCACGTCAATTTTTCAATGCCACCTCTGCGGTGAACGGCACGTATCGCTGGCGCATGGCCAACACGGTGGCGAGCTCGCTCACGCTTGAATCTGAGAATATTGTTGTAGAGGCTGTGGACGCGCTGGCGGCAAACCAAAGCATAGAACCCAGCTACGGCGGACTGATCACCGCCATGCGCTGGCGCACCGATGCCGTTTTTGGCACGGGGCAGGAGGAATTCAAGGGCATGTACACCTTCAAGTACGACGATAAATACCAGCTGAAAGAATCGAACTGGGCCGATGCCACCAACCTGAGCCTGTCGACTAACAAATTTCGCGTGGCCGGACTGAACTACGATCCGAATGGAAACATTCTCACTTTGCGGCGTTATGACAAAGATGGTTTTAAGACCAATGATTTTAGTTATCACTATGCTTACGATGAGCCTACGCCGACATATAACAACCAGCTAAAATCAGTTGATGGTTATGTAAACAATTTTACATACAACAAGATCGGCCAGATGACCGGCGAAGACAAAGTTGAAGCCAACGCTGACCAGTATGTTGAGTATGACGTGACCGGCAAAGTAGTATTTGTATATGCCGATGCGGCAAAGACCCAGAAGAAAGTAGAATATCTATACGAAGACACAGGCTTCCGTTTGGCCAAGGTGAACTTTGAAACGCAACGCACCACCTGGTACATTCGCGATGCGTCGGGCAACATACAAAGTGTTTACGAGCAGGAGGGAGTAGCCTCTGCTTCGAATACTAATGCTATTGTACAAACCGAAGTGCTGGTATATGGCGCTGGCAAGCTGGCAACTTACTATCCGCAGCAGGATGGCTCTACGGCCTACGAGATCACCGATCATTTGGGCAACGTGCGGGCGCTGGTGCGCGATAACATAGCTGTGTATGCGGCTACGATGGAAGACAACAATACTGCTGAGATCACCAATCCGCGCATTGAGGAGATGCAGTATTTCAACAACCACACTGCGCCGATACCTACCGTGGTGGATACCCCAGACAAATCAGCGTACTTGTTCTGGCAGAGCGGCATGACGGGCATGGAGGCGAAAGATAAATCGGTTGGGCCCGCCATCATGCTGAAAGTAAATGCCGGTGACAAACTGGACTTAGAAACTTGGGCTCGTTACGAAAGAAAAGCAAATTACGCCCGCAATATGGACCTCGCAGTGCTGTCACAATTTCTCGGCAGCAGCTTCGCCTATCAGGGCGCGTTTGAAGGGTCATCCATTGCACAGACGGTGTCAACGTTTCAAAGCGCCATGCAAGGCGCAGGCTTCATGACCGACGGCGGTGACGATACAAGACCATTTGCTTACCTGAACTACATTGTGTTTGACGCCAACTTCAATCGCCTTGATGCCGGCTGGCAGCGTGTGCCCGAGAGTGCGGGCTTCAATCCGGGCGAAGAGGGTTTGTCTGATAAACACGTAAAGGTTAACTTTACTCAGCCCATAGTGGCAAGCCAGACGGGCTTTGTTTATGTGTGGGTTAGCAATGAGAGCGAGGCTGTCAAGCTCTGGTTTGACGACCTCAAGGTCACGCATCAAGGCGTGATGGTGACACAGGCCACTGACTATGCCCCATGGGGCGACATTCTTCGCGAGCAGAAAACTGATGAGTCGGTTTACAGGTTCGGCTATCAGGGACAGTTTAGTGAGAGAGATTTAGAAACTGGTTGGAGTCATTTTGAACTCAGAGAGTATGATCCGATCATTGGTAGGTGGACGAGTGTTGACCCTAAACGTATTGGCTGGTCTCCTTACATTGGTATGTACAATAATCCAATAAGTGGCATTGATCCTGATGGTGGTGGACCGGGTGATGACATGGACATGGAATATGCTGATGCCATGCAGCAAATGGATATAAATCTATTTGATGAAATTCGAATGTCTGGAACCACTTTGCTAGCGGGAGTGGAAATAATGCCAGATAACCCTAGTCCATGGCAAGTAGGTTGGGAATGGTTAACTGGAACAGGCCCGAGAGATCGGGCATTTATGGATGGAGATATGTTCACTGAAATGTTAAAACAGCATGAGCACATTCAGGAACTTAAAGGAAAAATCACTACGGCACTTGCAACAGGAGGAGACTTACCGAGTAAAGCGGAAGATCTAAATTATCGATTAGGTGGTTTAGCGGGAGTACCTAAATATATTCGTGATTATTCAACATTGGTTACTGCAGGGAAAACTGGAAATCTGGCTGTGACTTACCTTGGTTCCTATTCTGTAAGTATAAATTGACCAACGTTGATATTCGGAGCAAAACAGCTACCGTGCATTTTAGGATCAATAATTCTTCAACCATCGAATCGGCTACCCATCCACCAGTTATAGGATACACTCCCTGGTGGAGTAAGAATATTGGCCAACCTATGAATGAATTTTTCTCTAGTGGATCTTTGTCTAAAACAACGCAAACTTTTGATTGGACAGAAACGATAACATGGAAATAAGAAGCATGATATTTGTAAGCTTGCTTATATTTTTTATCCAAGCTTGTACGAGTGGTAGTAGTAAAGGTCCTACCCAAGAAGACATAATAGGCACTTGGGTCAGTGCAGATGGAGCAACGCTGGAGTTTAAAGCTGATGGAAGTTTTATAGGTAAAAATTTACCTTCAAAAATAGTAAACGACCCGGGTGGAAATAATTTTGACACTTCTGGAAAGTGGTCAATAGATGCAAGTAGAAAAGCGTGGGACCAACAGCCTTGGCATGTGTCTTTAAGTTTTACTAATACTCCTACAGGATATATATCAGCAACTTCTTTAATAATATCAGGAAGCAACTTTATGGAGAACGCTCCTCCTTGGCAAAATCTATTTTTTTGGGTAGATGAAGAAGGTGGAGAAAGGTACGAGTTTAAGAAGAAATAAAATTAAGCCCAGTCGAAAAACCGGTTGGGCTTTTTGTTTTTAACCTGCTACCAGGTTGGAGAGATTGTCTTTGATTTTTTTCTTGGCGATGAGCGAATTACCCCCATCAACGTCACTCGTCAGAGGACGTTGATGCTTCGAAGCCCCAGCGTCCCGGAAAACCGGTGACACTGAGGGAGAAAAAATAGATCCTGTGGAAGCTAAACCTTTTATTTACTACAATGATTTTAAATACTGGAAATGAGAATAATCGTAATACTTACTACAATTTTACTGATGAGCTCCTGTTCAAACCAAAACGAGAACATCAAAGTAACTAATGGAAGTCTCAGCAAAGAACTAGACAGCTTTATTGATTACATAGCAGAAGATACATTTCGATTAGAAAAAGCTGTTACGGTTTTCGTTCCGCTTAACGATGAACATTATCACCTTGCTTTGAAAAACAAGATCCCCGAAAGTTGTGACAAGCTAAGAGGGTATTACATTCATAAGAGTGGTTTTATCATTTATTTTGTTGCTGATAAAGAATACCCTCGTTTATTCAATCAATCGGGAAAGTATCAATGCACATTAGCGGATAAGAGGACAACAATACCTATGGGTACGCACTGCCGAGATCGATTCTATAATCTTAAGGGGGATTCCCTGCAATTAGAAATGATATCGGTCGAAGACACAGATAAATAATATTTTCCCCGATCAGAGTGACTCGTAAGTACACTCTGATGCTTTGTAAGGAGAAACCTAATCGTAAATCGGTTGGGCTTTTTGTTTTACTTGGCGTAAGCGCGTTTAGCTTTGAAGTCACGCAGGCACATATCGATCAAACCGAAGAGGTAGCTTTTCTTTTCATCGGAGAGTTTGGAGATATCTTCCAGTCTGTCGAGCATATCTTTATCCACAACAATGTACCCCCATCAACGTCACTCGTCAGAGGACGTTGATGCTTTGAAGCCTCAGCGTCCCGGAAAACCGGTGACACTGAGGGGGAAAAATATTAGATTCTACATCCTTGGTGTCGCTTGATCTCGAAGGCTCTTTTTTGAATAAACTATTTAAACCAAGATTAGTTTTTGGTCTGCTAAAAAGAGGTATAAACAAACCAGATGATGATGTTAATGATATTCTAAACATCATTGCCGTTAAACCAAATGAAAAAGTGTCCTCGCTGGGCTTTAATGAAAGGAAACTTTTGGCCTTTGAAATTGCCTGCGCCAAAGCCAAGAATGTCATCATTAATCGTTCTGGCCTGGATTATTCAGGTTTATCAAAAATAAGAGAACGAATTATTCCGTTTTTAAAAGCCGGTGGTACTGTGATTGAGTTAAACTATTTGACCTCAAGGGGAAGAGATTATTTACTAGAAGGTGCCTAAACCAAAAAGCCCCCCAAGTTAACGCGGATGGTGTGTGAGAGAAAGTGCGAGAGTCATCCCTGCCTTTTCCGTCCGGCAGGCGCGCGGAGACCATAAAAAAGGCCCAATCGAGAAACCGGTTGGGCTTTTTTATGCGCTAATTTTTGAATTTGTCTTTTGGTAAGAAAACCATCGATGAAAGGTTAGTGTCTTTGCGGCAAGGAGAAGTATTTGACAATTGGTTTGCGACATTTCCTCCATCAGAGTGACTCGCAAGAGCACTCTGATGCTTCGTTAGCAGAAAGCAGTTAACTTTGTCACGGTGGACACTTTGGACTGGTCGTGTTTGTCATGCTACGCATTTAACAAACACTCCTAGCCCCAAGCCGTCATGGAACATAAACGTTGTGGGCCATAATTTTTTAGGACAGATGACGCTTCGACTATTTATTCTGCTATTTCTTATCTCTTGCTCTGCCGACAACAAGAATTCTGTTGACTCAAAAGAGCTCGTTGGTATTTGGCAGGCGATCCCTGAGATAGCTTCTGGTTGGGCCGATACTTATCGTTTTTGGGACAACGGAGAGTTCATTTTTCATTACAGTCAAATGATCTGTGACAACAGAACACTGGACTATTCAGGAACATGGGAATTAACTGGGACTGAAAACCTCAAACTGACAATCAAATCAAAGACAGTTCTCGAAGGTGGTAAATTAGAGCCTGCGATGGGTTCGTGTGGATCAGACTACGAAATAGTTGGCGGAGAAGTAAAGGAGATAAAACTAGATCGGGTTGAAGTCCAGGACATTCGACTTTCAGTAATAGCCTTAGACAACAAGCACGTTGACATGAAAACAAGGACAGTTGACGGACGACCATTTTGGAAGATGGACAACGATCCAACGAAGTACTGAGAAAGTAGCGGACAAAAAAAATTACGCCCACAATAAATAAGGCTTCGCGTGGCCGGCACGGCCCAGCGTGAAGCCAGTGTTGCACGGAACCTTCGGTAGCGGTGGGTAAGATGAATCTTTATTATGGGGATTGGTGAGAGTTTCTGCGGGAGAATCGATCGCTGATTTCTTTCGATTTGGTGAGCACAAACCGGCCTGTCATTCAAAAATATATTTTCAGCTCAAGGTCATGCATCTTAATAATGGTTTTAGTCCTTTTTGACTCAGAGACGCAAATGCAGTGGCTAAGCCTTTTCTGTTTTTTGAATGGCTCTTCCTAAAACTTTATTCTTCAACGACTGAATCATTATATTATCTGGAGGCCCGCGCCTGTCGAAACAAAGAATAGTAATCATGGTTTTTTGCTTGCATACCGGACAGCAATCAGGATTAAATCCAAGCTCCGTGGAAATCTGTTTCCAACCTTTATTTTCTTTTACCTGATATTGACTATTAAGTTGTTGATGAATAATGGGGAGTGCTTTTTGTTTCCTGCTGCTACTCAAGATTCCGTAGTGCCTTATGCGCATGAAACCTTTGGGTAGAATGTGCAGAGAGAATCTCCGGATAAATTCGCTCGCATCCATGATCATGACCTTATTCTTACTTTGATCGCGATAATCTCTGTATCGGAAAACAACTTGATCATCGGTGATATTGATTAAACGATGATTGGAGATAGCGATTTTGTGGGTGTATCTTCCCAAATATTCTACCACCTGTTTAGGGCCACCGAAAGGACGTTTGACATAAACAACCCAATTTGTTTTGAACAGGTGATTGTAAAAGGATCGGTCTAAATTTTTTATTGTATTGCGAAGTCCGTTAACAAACCTTGCACGAAAAACCTGGCTCATTGCTTTAACAGGAAACAGAAATTTACCATCACCGTTGGCGTGTTTCCAGAAACCAGCATTGGTCAAGCCTCCACCTGGAACGATGCAATGAATATGTGGATGCAGCGAAAGATTTTGTCCCCAGGTGTGAAGTATGCTGATCATTCCGGTTTCAGCACC
>JBMOKS010000267.1:0-2365 GCA_049324355.1 Bacteroidota bacterium | reverse complement strand
AATAAGCCAGGTTACCCCGAACGACGATGTGATTGATACTTTTAGTGCCAGCCACCACATCAGAGTTCTTAAGTCGATTGAAATTAATTACAGCATTGTCTTTAACAATATCCAGGTTGCCATCCGCATATCCTATCAACAGCACACCATGAGATTCATCGTACTGCAATGCGCTGATGCCCGTTCCACTTAGTCCGTTGAGGGTATTGTAGCTCGACAGACTATTGTCGGTTCTGTCAAAAACAAGCACACCACTTTCGGCAGCACCAAAAATCTTATTGTCTGAAAGAGAAATGTGAGTAACCGTGTTATACGACAAATGCAATCTCCACGTACCGATCGGAATATCAGCCTGACCGAAGATGGCGGCAGACGTAAAAATACAGAGTATACAAATTAAGATAAGTTTTGCGCCGAGCCGCCAGCATCCATTATCCAGAATCCGCCATCCGGTATTCAGCATCCAGCTCTTCATTTCTTCCGTTCTTTCATGCCCTCTAAAAAAGCTTTTCGGCTCCGTGCTTCGTACTCGCCGGTTTCACCAAGCATTACCTGTTCATTGTTGTCGATGAGGCGGAACGAAAAAGAAGCCAGCTCGCCGGTCTGCGCACAGATGGCGTGCACTTTGGTAACAAACTCGGCTACCGCAAGTAAATTGGGCATCGAGCCGAAAGGTTTTCCTTCATAGTCCATATCCAAGCCCGCTGCAATAACCCGTTTACCCTGGTTGGCCAAAGTGTTGCAGACATCAACGATGGCGTCGTCAAAAAATTGGGCTTCGTCAATTCCCACCACGTCGCTGTCGCCGGCAAGCAGCAGAATGTCGCTGGCAAAATTTATGGGGGTAGACCGTATTTCGTTTTCGTTATGCGAAACGATGTGCTGTTCGTGGTAGCGCTTGTCAATGACCGGTTTAAAGATCTCTACTTTTTGTTTGGCGATGATGGCACGGTTGAGCCGTCGGATGAGTTCTTCGGTTTTTCCGGAAAACATACATCCGCAGATCACCTCGATCCATCCAGCCCGGTCAGGTTGCCGGTTACTGCCAAAATTGGGTTCGATAAACATGTTTGCAAAATACCTTGCCGGCGGGGTACTGTCAACATACGTGGATAATATTGAGGGGTATAGCTATCGCTAATCGTCTGAATAGCTGAGATGGGGCAATTTATACTCCCGGGGTGCGATAATGTGAACTTCACCGTGCACTCTAGCCTGGCACGATAATCGTTCGTTGCCGCCCAGGGCTCCCAGTAGCTTGTATTTAAGCTCTGGGCCGGTGGGTGACGAGAAGTTCTCTTCACCGTCAATTATGCACACTTTACACGTAGTGCAGCGCCCTTTTCCACCACATGCGTGCATCCAGTCAAGGTGATGGTCATGGAAGTGTTGCAACAACGTTTTCGATGGGTCGCGGGCTTCCAGCACCTTTTGGTGAAGATTTTTAATCACAATCCGGATCATGTTACGTTATTTGCGGACAGCCCAAGAACAATTAACTTTATGACCACCAAATAAATCATTAATCTGATATTCTCAACCATGGACGAAAAGATAAGTCTTGAAGCGATTGCCCTGTATGGAGATACTTATGCCGACAAGGTTTTGAAGGGATTCTTTGCATCGAAAGAAAAGATCACCGGCCCGGAGATCCTGTCGCTTTGCAATGTGCATCAGGTTAATTTGTTTGTGATCCGTGAATTGTTCAGAGCCTGGCGGGAGGAAACAAAAAAATTGAAGGGTTCATATTTTGATTATGAGCATCCCGATGTAAAAGAGGCACTTGAAAACTATACGGCCACGGTGTCTAATCATATTTCCATTGGCCCGGTGCACTTTGCACCATTGCTCAAGAAGGCAGTGAGCCAGGCGTTGATGGTGATCTTCGATCCCTATGATTTCTACTCCATGTTGATCAGCGGCAAAAACAACAAGCTGGAAGTAGGCCCGTTCCGCGAGGAGATCAAATATCTGAAGATCAATAAGGCACCGCTTGAGCGGATGCTTCAGAAACTGGAAGAAAAGAATGTTGTGGAAATTCCGGGCAATGAAGCTTTTGCCGTGCTCGACCAAATACTGGAGGAAGTGAATTTTACGCCTGAAGACCTGGATGACTACATTAATAGATTTTCGTTGGTAGTGCCGTTGGATCCCGGTAAATTTTACATTACGAAAACCGAACCCGAAATAGCGCCCGTTAAGGAGAAGGTGGCGGCAGAAAACAAGACAGTGACTGAAAATGTGCCACGCAAGGAAAACAAAGTGATGGGCTCAACTCTTAACGATCATCTTGTCTCCGCGCAGCAGCCGGCGCTGATGGATAACCTTCGTAAGATTGCCAGAATCAAAGACAGCCTGACGATCA
>JBMOKS010000266.1:0-2378 GCA_049324355.1 Bacteroidota bacterium | reverse complement strand
ATGAAGATGATCTGAAAGATATTTTCCATTTGTTAAGTACATTGAAGTTGAAGCCGGTGGCAGCGGCGAACGCGATTCCGCAGACGGAGACTATTCTTCCGGATTTTATAATGGTGCAGGAAGATCAAGAATTGAAAGTAATGTTAGCCCGTGAACGTTCTTCGAAATTGAGTATCAGTTCATCATGGAAGAAAATGGTTTATGATGCCGAGAAAAGCCAGGCCGACAACAGGTCCAAGCAGTATCTCAAGAGTAAACTGAATGCGGCAGAATGGTTTGTGAATGCTATTCGACAACGTGAAACCACCATGATAAAAGTGATGCAGGCTATTCTGAAATTGCAAAGCGATTATTTTGTAGAAGGGGATATTACACAGCTCAAACCTATGATCCTGAAGAATGTGGCCGATATGGTTGGTGTCGATATTTCAACGGTGTCGCGCATCACCTGCAACAAATACGTACAAACCCATTTTGGAAACGTGCTGCTCAAATCATTATTTACAGAAGGTATCGCCAATCACAAAGGTGAAGTAGTCAGCAACAAGGTGATTCAAAAAACCATTGAAGAAGTGATCCAAACAGAAGACAAGAAAAGCCCGTACTCGGATCAGCAGCTCGTTAAGGTACTGGCGAAACGCGGTTACGAAATTGCGAGGAGAACCGTTACCAAATACAGGGAGCAGCTACATATACCTGCTGCTCAGATGAGGGCTTTTCTGGCGTAGCAAAAGACATTTTTTCAAATGCAAATTCAGTAGTGAAAAATAAGGGCCAATGGAAAAAATATTAATTATTGACGACGACAAGGATCTGTGTTTTGTATTGAAACGTTTTCTTTTCAAACATGGATTTGAAGTACTGGAAGCCACAACCGGTAAAATGGCGCTTGAGATCCTGGAAACCGTCGAGCCCAATCTCATCCTGTGCGATTTTAGACTTGAAGACATGAGCGGCAGTTCATTGCTCAAAAAAATCAAAGAGAAGAATGCTGCTGTTCCCGTCATCATTATAACCGGGTATAGCAACATTAAGACGGCCGTAGAAGTGATGAAACTCGGCGCCATGGATTATGTTACCAAGCCGTTATTGCCCGATGAAATATTGTTAACGATACGCAAGGCGTTGAACAAAGTGCCTGAAGAAAAATTGGGAGAGTCGCCGCAAGCCGCAAAGGAAACTTTTAGGTTTGAAGCCGCGGCCGCAGCCAAACGCCAGCCGGAAGCCAATTCACACATTTTTGGCGACAGCCCCGATTTCAAAAACTTGCTCAATCAAATCGATCTGGTGGCACCTACCAACTACAGCATTATCATTTATGGCGAAAGCGGCAGTGGTAAAGAGGTGATCGCCCAAGAGGTGCATCGACGCAGCAAGCGGAGCGAGAAACCTTTTATCGCCATCGACTGTGGCACGCTTTCTCGTGAACTGGCTGGCAGCGAACTGTTTGGCCATGAGAAAGGTTCGTTTACCGGCGCCGTGGGCCAAAAGATCGGAAGTTTTGAACTCGCGAACGGGGGCACTATCTTTCTTGACGAAATAGCCAACCTGCCTTACGATGTGCAGATATCGTTGCTGCGCGTTACCCAAGAGCGAAAAATGAGACGCGTTGGCGGAACAAAGGATATCGATCTCGACGTGCGCATTATTGTTGCCAGTAATAAAAAACTATGGGATGTTTCACGCGGTGGCAACTTTAGAGAAGATCTGTATCATCGTTTTAATGAATTCCAAATTAGTGTTCCACCGTTACGCGAACGGGTTCATGACATCATGGTGTTTGCCAATCATTTTTTGATGCAAACCAACAAGGAACTGGGAAAAAATGTTAAACGCTTTTCACCGGAAGTAGAGGAAGTATTTAAGAAATATGTTTGGCATGGCAACCTGAGAGAGTTGAAGAATGTTGTAAAACGCGCTACGTTGTTATCTGATAGTAGCACCATCGACATCAAGAGTATACCGTTCGAGCTTGTTAACTACAGGAAGTTGCAGTTCGACAACACCGGTGAGCAGACGACGACGGTTTTGCCGGCAGAAACGTACTCAAACGTGCAGGGGCAGCCCGCCATGAAAGAACCAGGTTTAAAAAGTGTGAGCATCGATGCAGAATATGAGTGGATTTTAGAGACCCTTAAAAAGGTCGACTTTAATAAGAGTAAAGCTGCCAAGCTACTGAAGATCGATCGTAAAACTTTATACAACAAGATCAAACAATACAAAGACCTGAATAGCCAGGAATTGCCCACTAAGTCATGAATTCTAAGATTAATCTTTTTAGATTTTTCTTTGAGTCGGACAAATATTCTGAGTCGCCAGCCGCGGCGAATGAGGATATCTCCGATTTTTTTCCTGCTTTGGTATATATCTACGATATA
>JBMOKS010000265.1:0-21485 GCA_049324355.1 Bacteroidota bacterium | reverse complement strand
GTAAGTGGCCGGCGCAATGCCGGGGCCGGAAGCTGTAGATACATCCACTTCGATCTCGCCTTCATAGTTTGTATCGCAAGAAGTATTGGCAGAAGGTGTCAATGCCATCACGGGGTCTACAGTATTGTCTTCGATGTCTACCTTAAACGGCGCACTGAAGCAGCCTACACCACCGGTGGCACCTGCATTTATTTTTGTAGCTACTACCCAATACGAGCCAATCCATACAGGCGACGTAGGTGCCGGCGACACCCCATTGTTAGACAATATCTCACCTGCCTGAGTCGCGGTGCCATCGCCCATTGCACTCAACACATTCGTGGTCAGCGTGGCGTTGGTATACCAGTCGAATCGGTAGTCGCTGAGGTTATCGGCAGGGCCATTCACGATAGACAATGCCTGCACTTCAATCCGCGCAGTTTCTTCGAGTGCGGCCTCGCAATACTCTGCATCAGATTTCATCACATTGCCATCAACCATTTCGGCAATCGCGGGTTGGTTAGGAATGGTTATGAATAACTCTGTCGAGCACTGGTTCGAAGATGTTACCAGGATGGAATATTGGGGAACATCAGGGTCGGGCTTGAGGCCATTAAGTGTATAATTGCCCGCTGCCGGCAACGGGTCGGTATGGGCAACCAGAGGATTGGGTGTAACCGTAAGATCATATGGGAAGCCAACGGTGCCATCGTTGGGGTCCTGGCTTACTGATATCGTAGCAGCACCATCGGCGCTGTTCACATTACACGCCGTGTTGGCAGTCAATGCGCCAACAATACTTACCAATGGTGGCAAGGCAAGCGATTCAATTTCCACAACTTCATACACTGGACAATTACTTCCAAAGGCCTGACGCACTTCTATGGTATACATGCCCGGAGCTAGAGCGGTGTAGCTCATGGGATTGGTTACCGCTGCGCCTGGCCCAACGGTACCGGGAGGTGTAACCAGTTGAGCAGGATCAGGGTTTTCTCCTTTGTATAAGCTGTATGAAAAATTCTGGAATGTCAATCCGGGAGGAACAGCAGGTATGCTGCTTACGACCACGTCAATTTCTCCATTGCCAATGGTATAGGGACAAATAGAAGAAGGCGTAAGCGTTTCATCAATCTCATGGGCGTCCTGGAAAGGCAGGAAGATGGTCTCATAATTTCCGCATCCGTTACCATTGTCGCGAACCACTAAAGTGTAGAGTCGTGACTCGAGGTTAATGATATGCGAAGCCGCGGGAACTACCTGCGCCAAACTGGAATTAAACGGAACGTCGTTGGGCGAATTGAACTGCGGAGGATTATTGAAAAAGTTGATGCTATCGTTTACCGGGCCACCAAAGTGCCACAGCAGATCCACGGTTCCGCCAGAACCACCCGTTACGGTGGCGGTCATCTCACCGTCAAACGAACCACAGGTGGAGGGGAAGCCAGGTCCCAAAGTCATGGTAATCGTCGTCTGAAGCGTAGCGTCAACCACCTCGCGTGTTACGGGCTGCGATAAACACTTCGTCGTGTTGTTCTCGGCCACCACGGTATAGTATCCCGGAATAAGGTTGGAATAGGTGCCATCATTGGGGGTTACCGTTGTAGCGTTATCCACCACGTCGGTATTCAATCCTGTTTGATTGGCGCCAACTTCATTTAACCAATAGAATGTAAAACCATTCTCGGCCCCACCAACGTTGGCCTCGACCTCACCATCGGGTGTATCGCAGCGTGTTACCGGGTCTGTGCTGGCCACCACCACTTGTGGATAGATGATCACCTCAGGCAAGAACAGCGTCTCGGTGTTTTGGCATCCTGTGCTCTTCCGGGTGACTTCGATCGTATAATAGAGATTTCCGTCTAATTTGTCCACCTCACCACGATTTGCGGTGGTGGTTGTAACCGTCGTACCAGGAATCGCCAGCGGAAGTGTTGAGCCGTTGTTTCTCCACACAAAATTATATCCAACGGTATCGGTAGCGCCTCCGCCAATGGTGGTCTGATTGATCGTGGCAGCGAGTTTTCCGTTAGGATTATTCGTATCGCACGAGGTTTGATCAGTGGCAGTAATATTGATCGGCGGAATAAACAGGTCGTCTTTTATTTCAATTTGCGCCGGCGCAGAAGTACATCCCACGTCAACTTTGGTGGCTGTTAAAGTATAGAACCCTGCCGGTCTTTGTGTAATAGATGGCGTAATGGCGCCCGTCGACCAACTGAAGCTATATCCGACATAAGGTGAAGCTACTGCGGCTCCTTTATAGGTAAGCGTTGCCAAAGAGGCGGTGCCGTCTTTTACCGCTGTACACAACTTATTGTCTGTGGCACTCAGTGTTACGATAGGGAATTCTTTTTCATCGGGTATTTCTACCGTCATGGTATTTCGGCACCCGTTGCTCTCGTTTGTCACACGCACCGTATAGTATTCTCCAATTCCTCCTTGGCGGTTCGACAAGGTGTCGTTGGTCTGGAATGGCATTGGCGTGGTGAGATCAACGCCCTGGTGCCACAACAGCGCGTAAGGAGCGGCAACCGGATTGGTATCTACACTGGTGACCACTGCTTTACCATTGGGCGGACCAGTACAGTTTGTAGAACCAACACCTACCGCAGCGATCACAGGCAACGCGGTTTGATTCAACACCTGGGCAGTAACCGGATTGGACACGCACCCCGTAGGCGTGTGTGCGGCTGTCAAGGTATAGCTGGCATGCTGCACATCTATCAGGTCTTTTGTAGTAGCACCCGTGTTCCACGCAAAAGTATATTGACCAATGGGGTTTGTTCCCTGGTTGGTGATTGTGGTGATCACCTTTCCGTTGTAGGGTGTAGCAGGGTTCGTCAAAGTCGGATCACAGATCGAGTTGGGCGAAGGCGCCAGCGACAGCAATGGCAACACATGCATATCCGGCACCTGCACGGTAACGGTGTTCTGACAACCTGAACTCTGATTGGTCACCAGCAGCGTATAGAATGACGTAGCACTTCCGACCAAATTGCTGTAAAGCGCAACCAGCGATTTTTCACTGCCCGGCACAACCACGTTGCCGTCATACCATTTAAAGTTATAGGGAGCTCCTACACCAGCGTTGTCTACGTCAGTCACTTCAACCGATCCATTGGCCAATGCGGGGGTACAGTTAGTTGCAGAGTCAATATCGATTTCGGGCTGCGGCAGCACGGTTACGTTCTTAACCTCAGTTGTTACCGGAAGGCTCAAACAGCGCAAATCGAGGCGTTCGGCCGTAACGGTATAGAAGCCTCCATCCCGTTGCGATAAAACAGGGTTCTTATCGTCAGCCACAACAATCGCGGGATCGGTTGTTTGAGAACCATCATACCATTTGAACTGGTAGCCGCTGAAGTCTGTCACCGGAGACCCCTTAAATGTTACCGTAGCTGTCACGCTTCCATTATAAGCTGAAGCGGCCAACGCGGGATCGCAAATGGAGTTATCGACCGGCGTTAAAGTTACTACAGGTACGTTCACGTCTTCAGTGATGATCAGTTTATCGGTAGCAGAACAGTTATTTTGGGTTGTGACTTTCACCGTATAGAACACGCCGCCTCCGGAAACACCTTCTGCAATTCTTCCACTTACACCAGACACATTCGTATGAAGATTTGCAGGCAGCGTGTTGTCGCCCCTAAACCATTCGAACGTAAGCGTAGCGGGGTCTGCCGGCGACCCGAGAATAAATGCATCGGCTGCGAGCCTTCCATTCGGGTTGGCAGGATCACACGACGTTTGCGGCGCGAGTTCAGTAATGTCGACCGTCGGCAACACCGTAGCATCAGTGACCTCTGTTATCGGCTGCTGGTTGGCCGGACATTGTGTGGCTATTTCAGTAATTACAACCTGGTAGAAACCTACCGGCAAGCCCGTTCGAGTCTGCCCGGCTCCGTGCACCGGGGGTAAGATACTTCCGCGGGTACTGGTAGCGTTGTCATAAAAATACCAGTCGAAAGTATACTTGGCAGGATCCTGGATCACGGTGTTAAACAACGCATCGGCAGAAACCGAACCGCTTGCAAGGTTGGCACAGTTTACCACGTTTTGCAATGTCTGCGCCTGCGCATCAGGTATTTGTGGACCGTCTACGATGGCTTCGGGCGATATCTTGCTACAACCGTCCTTGGAAACGCGCACTACATAGTTACCTTCCGTGAGGTTATTGGCGATGGCACCGGTGATGCCCAGTGGCGTAAGGGCGATATCAAACCATTCGAACGTGTACCCGGTATTTCCGCCAACGATCACCGCTTCAAGCTGACCATTCGGGGGGTTACACTGTGTCTGATTGGACCTTACAATGATGCTGACGTCCGGATTGTTTCCTAACTCAACAATACTTTCAAAGACCGGCGTCGAAGAACATCCTTTTTGCGTATTGGTCACCACGAGTGAATAGGTTCCCTGAGCAAGCCCAGTGGCGTTGTAATTTGTACTCACCACCGTGTTGGCCGCGTCGCGCCATTCGAAAGCATAGGGGCTGTAGTCTACCACTTCCGTAAGTCCTTTAAATATGTGTGCGCGAAGCTCACCGTTGTCGGGGGCCGTTCCACATTTAAAGCTATCTTTTATTTTTTCAATGGTTGCAGTGAACGGGTCTGGCGTCACAAACACGTCGTAAATATTGTTATCGATACGACATTCGTTTGAAACCGACCCTGTAGGATCTATGGGCAGTATTGTGCCATCGTTGTTCAACACAATGAAAAGTCTGAACGGTACGCCCGGTCCGTTAAACGTCACCGGCGCGGTGGTTAAAGTATCTCCTACCTGTAGGTTTGTTACGTTAATTGTTGTCGAAAATAACAGTGAGTCAGACGTAATGCCAGGGTCCGTGGGATCGCCGTGGAAGAAACTTACAGGCACTGCCGCTGTAATAGGCAGATCACCATCGTTGATGATATTGAAACTCACTTTAATATCAAGGTTACCGCATATCGGTGGTGTTACGACAACGGCAGGAAAGTTTCGTGGGTCGCCAGGAGGGAATGGCAAGTTTTCGGGGTCGTCGCCCACAAACGAAAGGTCAGGTGCCGGAAACACAGGGCATCCGTCGGCACTCAAGTGTGGAACCTGATTCAGAAACACGTTGAGCGGCATCTGCGGACCGGGCAATCCATTGGGACATGGATTATTACTGAAGATCAGGCTCTGATCCAACTGGGGGAAAGGCAGCGTAAGATCATCGTTGATGTTGACGACGAAATAGCCCGGCTGATTCCATACCTTGCGGGTAGGAAGCCATTCGTTACCATTGGAAAAGAACAACCGTACTTCGCCTAGCGCCTGCTGCTGAATGGGGTCATTGATGTCGAAAGAATTGTTACGGTTACACGCCACACATATGTCCGTGGCTCCGTCGCCATTCACATCTGCGATGACTGGACCCTCGGTGTAGGTATGCGACTGGCAAATGGCCGACCAGAGTTTCTGCGTGCCCGTGGCGCCATCGATAATGACCAATTCCTGCGAATCGCGGTACACCATTTCAGGGTTCCCATCATTGTCAAAATCATAGATGGTAACCGTTAAAACGCCTGATCGCGAATCGTTGATAACTCGGGGTGCGGCCCACAATTGCACAAGATTATCAGAAGCATCAGTCGTCAAACACCACAAACGACTGCCCGCGATAAATGACAGGTCAGTTTTTCCATCACCATTGGCATCGCCCAGGTTGACGCGACTTGTCCCCCAAGGCCAGCCATCGGCATACGTGGGGTCTGGTGGCAGGAAATAGCTAAACTTGTTTTTTGCAACATTCCAATAGAACACCGCCGTCGGGCCGGTGACAGAATTCAATGCTCCGGAAATTACGACATCGATGTTTCCATCGCGGTCTATATCGGCAACACTACAGGCACTGTGGGTATCCTGTCCGTACTCAATAGGGTCAACCATCAGCTTCACATAGCACTTGTCAGCTCCTATGGTATTCATGTCTGCCACGAGTGTAAGGGCCGCGGGCGACGCGGGATTTCTGTTGGTGAGTGAGGGGATCGAATAGATCTTCGTACCACACACCAGTTCCATTTTACTATCTCCTGAAATATTGACGGCCACCGGACCGGATGTAACATCCAGGTCCCAGTTACCATTTGCGGAGGCGAGCAGCGCGCCGGTTTCGGCGGCATAGATGCGGTCGCGCAGGTATATCTCGGCTTTGCCATCGCCATCCATGTCGGCGATACCGAATGTTCCGGGTCTGTCGCTACCAAGGGTGATCGCATCATACAAAGGAACCAAATCGCCGGGCGTATAACGAAATCCTACGAGGTAAAAACAAGTGGGCGGTGTACTTGGATTACCACCTCTATTGCTGACGATACCGAACACTTCAGCAGGCCCCGTCTTATCTATGTTTGCAGTTAGGTTCTCATGTTCGAACAAAAGGTTTTTTGGATTACATCCGCCGGAGCCTGAAAATATTTGTGCACCCTGTCCGGTGGTCTTAAAGTCAGCCTTAATATCACCGGCGTCGCTTCCGTCGGCCTGGCCATTGGAGGTGGCGACCACCCGTATCTCGGCGTTCCATTTAGAAGTGATCAAGGCATCGGGAATACCGTCGCCGTCAATATCACCCACTGAAACTTTGGATTGCGTATCGGCTGTGTTCTGGCCCGATACTGCGGGAGGACCCACCAGGTCAAATGGTGTGGCCGCACCGGGAGGAACGATACTGCAATTTGACCCCTCTCCTACGAAACTCAATCCATAGTACGTGGCACAATTCGAGTCTGCTTTGTCTACCCTTCCATCACCATCGTTATCGATGTTGTCGAAACACCGGCAACCCTTTTCAACAGTTACTGGAAAATTGCAAAACGGGTCATTGCAATCGATTAGTCCATTGCCGTCATTGTCGATGCCGTCATCACAAACTTCCACGTTACCGCTTTGTGCAAAAGCAGGATACTGAAGTGCCAGGAGTGTCAACACAAAAGCAACCCTGAGCAACAACGAGAGAGAGATTTTTTGTTTGTTAGCCAAACCCTTACTCATATATTCAATTTACCTAAAAATCAGCACGCTTCCGGTGACCGGCTTCTTATCCGGGCAACCGAAAACAAAGAAGTAAGTACCCTGCGGAACGGGTTTTCCCTGGTAGGTTCCGTCCCAGTCACTGTTATAACCCTTCTTTTCAAACACCCTTCTTCCTCTTCCATCAAAAACAGCAAGTACGCAGTCGGGGTATACTTCAGCACCTTCTATAGCCCACAGCTCATTGGCTCCATCGCCGTTAGGAGAGAACAAGGGCATGGGTTTAATAGCGATTGTCGATCCGTCTACCGTGATCGTAATGGTCAGTTCGACGCTACATCCGCCTGTTTCAGAACCAATCACAGTATATTCGGTGGTGGCCGTGGGTGTAGCCACGGGATTGGCTATTGTGGCATTGCTGAGGGACTCGGCGGGAGTCCACGAATAAGTGTCGGCACCGATAGCCTGAAGCTGAACGGACTCTCCTGGCGCGATAACTGATTTTGTGGCAGTAACTTCGACTGTAGGTACTGGGTTGGAGGCAATGACGATCTCACTCGTAACGGGGCATCCTCCAGGATCCACCGCTGTAACTGAAACTGTAGCGGGTTGGCTCACGACAACCGACGTACCGTTGCCACCAACACTCCAGTTAATAGAGGTGTAGGTGTTGGGGATCGATAGTGTTGTAATTTCTCCCGGGCAGATCTCTTGCGATGTGGCAGTGATCGTAGGAGCTACGCTATTTGTAACAATAATATTCTTGGGTATACTATTCGTGCAACCGCTGATTCCACTATAGCTCACCAGCAGCGACGCCGTAAAAGTTTGCGCATTGACATAAGCATGTGTGGGACTAGCTTCTGCTGAAGTCGTGGCATCACCGAAATTCCAGCTGTATACCGGCGTAGCCAGCGGGTCGGTGGTAGATTGATTGGTGAATGTCAGCTGCTCGTTTTTACATGCTGTTGCATCAACCTGGAAAGCAGCTACAGGTGGCACAACTACCTTCACGCTCACGGGGTTGGTGGTTTTGACGCAACTTACACTGGTGTTGGTCACGGTCACACTATAGCTTCCAGCCTGACTTACCGTTAAGGTATTGTTTGTCTGCCCTACCATGTCGCTACCATCTTTTTTCCATTGATAGTCGAACGTCGGGTCGTTGGTTACCGAAAGAACCAACGTATTTCCCTGACAAATGGTGTTGGAAGGAACGCTGCTCGAGATCGTCAGCGCGGCCAGGTCAACAACATCCACACGATGCGTAACCACATTGCTCTTGCAAGGCCCGATAGCCACTTGAAGGGAATATATACCGGCATGATCGAAACCTACGCTGTTGACGGTGGGGTTCTGTTGCGTGGAGGCAAAATTGTTTGGACCTGTCCAGTCGTAAGTGCCACCACCAACTGCAGCCGTTGTCAAATTCAGATTAGCGCCCGCGCATAACGGTGCGTTTGAATTGATGACCGGATCTGCCGGTGGTGCTCCCGGATCGCTAGCAACAACTATGGATGCTGATGTAATGGAACAAGCTCCGCCTTCTCCTGTTGCCGTAACTGAATAAGTATCTGCTGCCGTGATATCCACAAAGGCATCGGTGCTGGTTTTGATAGGGGTGCCGCCTTTCTCCCAGGTGAATGTCACGTTCTTGGCAGGAATAGCGTTGAGCCTGATCGTTTGCCCTGCACAGATGGTGAGGGGTTGCTCATTTAATATAACCGGCTTATGACAATTTGTATTACGTAAAATATCCAGCGAGTAGGTGAACGTTGCACTATTAAAAGTGGTGATCGCCAGGTCGGGCTTTCCATCGCCATCAAGGTCGCCGGCCTTTACATTTCGAGAGGCTTTTGAAGTAGTGATGTCTGCTTTGGTAAAACCGGGCGAACCAAAATTCCCCGAATGCAGGAAAACATTTAACAATGCCTGGTTCCGGTTAGTCACAATCAAATCGGGATCTGAATCGCCGTCGATGTCTGAAATATCAACACCCCAGGGCCCGTTGGTAGCAGCCAGCGTAATGGGCGAAGCAAAAGAAAACGTTCCGGGCGTACTTTGATTCAACAACACATGCACCTCATTATTAAGTGTGCTTGTCACCACGAGGTCAAGCTTGCTATCATTATTGAAATCTGCAGAGTTGATGCTATTGAGTGTTCCTGTGAGGGTGATCTTTTGTGCTGTGCCAAACGTGATTGTTCCGCTGCTTTGGTTACGCAGTAATAAAATATCATTGCTTTGGAAAGGTGTGAGCGCAACATCGGGCAGTCGGTCGCCATCAAAATCCTGAACATCCACGCCATACGTTGTCGTTGTGTTACCAACTGTTATTCTTACCGGCGTTGTATTGAAGCTCAGCGTTCCGGCAGAACTGGTGTTTTGAAAAACGTACAATACATTATTAAAGGAGTTGGTCACCACGATATCGGCTTTACCGTCTGCATTCATGTCGCGGATGGCCATGCGGGTGGCGAAGTGTCCTACTTCTAAAAACAAGTTCAGGCTTGCAGCAAAACTGATGAGCGCACCGCTGGTATTTCTAAGCACGTGAATACTATTGCGTGGCGAGCCAGCGCGCGACACCACAAGTTCAGGCTTACCGTCGCCGTTCAAATCACCGCATACCGCGTTATCGGCGGGGAACGACATCGTCACGCTGGCAGGCGGCGCAAATGTTATGTTGCCCGCTGTACTGGTGTTTTGAAGGATCATCAGATCTGTAGAAGGGCTGAAAAATTTCGTTGCAGCGATATCCGGTTTATTGTTACCGTCGAAATCGCAGGCACATAAGTCCCACAACTCGGTGCCTGAAGGAAAACTGAGTGGCGCAGTGAATTTGGCCGCCGAAAAGGGCTCGCCACTAAAAGATGGCATGAACTTCAAAGGAGACTTTGCCGAAAGTCTTGAAGATAAGTTGATCACTTCGACATTTTGAAGGCGCGCCTGTGCCGGCACCGTAATTTCTAATGCGTAAGGGGACGCCGATGTAATATTTCCGTTGATCTGGTCGAACGACACTTGCATTTGCCCTACGGTGAAGCCCGACCCGGAAATCAAGATCCTGTTCTCGGGGTACGTAGAAAGCACCTCAACTTTTTGGATTTGCGGTGTTTGGGCACACAGGTTAAGTCCTAACCCTGCCATGAATCCGAATAGAGAAAACTTCAAATAGTTTGCTGCCATGTTACTCTTCTTGCACGGTTAAAAGCCAGGAATCCCTCAGTAGCTTGGTTTTTCTCAATTTGTCGCGTTCAGTTCTTGCTACATTGATGTCGTCTGTTTGATATACGTAAACGTACCAAACTGCTTTTTTAGTCAAGTGACCGAAACCGGCTTTAAAGCCTAGTTTTTTAAGTCCGTCTGCAAAATGTTTGGCGTTCGCTTCTTCTTTAAAAACGCCGCTAATAACATAGTCTGCTATTTTAAGTTCTTTCGGGTGATCTCCGCGTTCAACAATTTCGTGACGTTCGGCGTTAGGGTGGGCCGGATCAGCGTGAGTTTCATGCGGATCCGCCGCGTGTAAGGTTAATCTTTCGATACGTTCTTTTTCGTCTTCCGGTGTGTGTTCGGTTACCCGTATACTCATCACCTCCTCAGTGACGTCTACGTGACTGAATCTTGGCCTGTGCGTGATTACAATGGAGTCGGTGCGGGTAGTGGGTCCCTTCTTTTCTTCATCGTGTTTCTTCGCAAGTGCAGCTGCTTCGTCTGCTTTTCGTTGATCTTCCTGCTTCTTTGCCAGCACCGCTGCATCCGATGCCTTCTTCGCAGCGTCAGCGTCTTTCTTCTTCTGTTCTTGTTCCTGCTGGTGTTTCAGTGACAGTGCCTCTTGCTCTTTCTTCTTCTTTGCCAATTCTTCTTGTCTATGTTTTTCGGCTATGATCTCGCTAGCTGACTTCCCTGTCTTCTTCTTTTCTTTCTCTTTATGGGTATCGACGAAAGAATAAGCGATCGTCTCTTTTTTGTGGGCTCCGAATAAGTATCCAAGATGGATCTCATAGGTGGGACTATTAAGTTCGTTGATCCCTGTATTCTTGAGACTATAGGATGCCCCAATGGCCAGCATATTTTTCATCTTGATACCGCCCAGTGCCGAAATGCCAAAATCCTGTTTGTAGGATCCGCCTACATACACCACATGATTCAAATGTACCACTGTTGCGGCTTCAAATTGTCCGGGCAAGCCTGAATTGAGCCTATACAGGAGGTAGGGCTCAAAGACATTCTTGTTATTATTAAAATAGAAGCGATTGCTCAAATGAATAACGAGTGCCTGAAAGGGCTTTACCTCTGTTATTGTAAAAGCGTCCTGGCTGATGTAAGCGGGTTCAAATAATAAAGGGAGTGAAATGCCCCCATGAAATGTCTTTACATGGAACGAGAGCCCCGCATTGCCAAGTAAGTAGGTATTATTGTCAAGTATACTAGCGATGGCGTTGTCTGAAAATCCATCGAGCTTCGACATGTCTACTTTGTTCCACGAGCCTCCGGCCGACAGACCGAACCTCATAAAGGTGTGATCGGCTAATGGGATGTTATAACTTCCGGAAAGCATCAAACCAGTATTGCTCAGCAAACCACGTTTATCTTGCAAAACATTGAGCCCGAAGGCAACTTTTTTAGTTGCCGGCGCATGAAGACTCAGATTGACAATGGTAGGCCCTCCGTCAATGGTTGCCCACTGCTTCCTGTAAGCCAGCGACAGTGCCGGTCGTCCGTCGATTCCCGCATAAGACGGGTTAATGTTGTAAGGGTTGAAGAAGAATTGCGTGAAATTTACAACATCCTGGGCCCTCAGCGGTTGAAACAAAGCACTTAAACAAAACAGTATTATGGTCCTGAAATGCATTAAAAATGGTTGAGCCAAACAAAAAAAAAGCTTATACGCCGCATTTTTATCCGTTGTAGGCGAGAACGCCCTGTTTTCACAACGAATTAAGATTTAATTTACCATTAAAATCAATTAATCGCGAACCAATTGATGCCATGTTTCAAACGTCCATGTAAGATTCTCGCCTTCTGTTTTACGCTCTACCTGTTCTTTGGCAGCCAGGAACTTTTTGGGCAAAAATTTTCTGTTGGTGTTAAAGCCGGCGGCATTCTGAATTGGGCACATTTTGGTGACAGCGAAGACCGGTCAAAGTTCGATTCTAAAATAAAAAGTGGATACATGGCGGGTGGCACCATAGCCTTTCCGTTAAAAAATCGCTATACCTTCCTCGCAGAAGCCGCTTATGCCGTTAAAGGACGTAGGGTCATGTTTGACGACAAAACACTGGAAAATAATAACACCTACACGTTCATCGACCTAAGCATGTTCTTACGCAGATCTTTTCACCTTCATATTAAAGAGAATTTACCAACTGAATGGTATCTGAACGTCGGGCCTCAAGTCAGCCATTGGCTCACCGCCAAGGGTAAAATATTGAATGATGACTACCGCACGCCTTACACCATTGTATTCAATCAGCCACCCGACGCCAATTTCAAAAACCTGTATTACAACAACGTGAACCGATGGCTATTTGCCCTTGCATTGGGGGTCGGCTTCGAAGCTCCGATTAAAAAAACACAAAAGGTAAACATCGAATTCCGATTTGTATCAGGCCACACCTACCTCGGTGACAAAGGCAGCGCTTACATCGAAATACTCGGCTTTGACGACACGTCACTAAAACAGAACCTCAAGGAAATCCAAATTACTCTCGGCTATACCTTTGACTTCGATGTCCAGCAATCCAGGAAAGGTAAGAGCACACTCGATAAAAAGATCAAGCGAAAGCGAAATTGATCCGCCCATCACCTGATATTTTTTGATTCTTTTTTGTAACCGAACTGGTTACGACCTTGTCATCTGTAGAAAGGGAACATTATGAATCTCTCATCTACAAAAAATAAACTGATCATTGTGATCATTGCCCTGATACTGGCATCACTTTATTGGGCGTTTTGGAGCAACTCAGCATACTTCGCCCAAGAATCGAAAACCTATACGGCGGAGGTAGATCGATACACCAAAAAAGTTATGGAGAACAATGCCATCCCCGGAACAGCGGTGGCAATTGTTAAACAGGGGAAAATAATCTACAGCAAATGTTTTGGCCTCGGCGACAGCGAAGTCCCTGCGAAATCCATCAGCCCGGCATCGAACTTCCATCTGGCGTCGATTTCTAAGGCATTTGTGGCGATAGCAATCAAAAAAATGGAGGAGCAGCGTCGTATCGACCTCGACAAACCGCTGATCTCGTATTATCCGCGCTTTGTCATGGCTGACCCGCGTTGTAAAATCATTACGATCCGACAGATTTTAAATCATACGTCGGGTATTCCTGATGTGGAAAACTATCATTGGCAAGATCCAGACTTTGATTCGCTGGCAACCGAACGATACATAGCCACGCTCGCAACAAAGAAACTCCTATTCGATCCGGGCACGCAGTGGGATTATAGCAACGCTGCCTACGACCTTCTTGGTTTGCTCGTGTCATACATTTCTCACAAGAGCTTTGAACGGTATATGAAGGAAAACATCCTTCAACCCTTGGGCATGGCTCAAAGCACATTCCTTTTACCTGAGATAGACTCAAGCCAGCGTATCAGGGGTCATACCGGCAAGTTCAAGGCAACACCTGTTTCCTATTACCCCTACAATCGTGCGCACGCACCCAGCTCGACATTACAATCCAATCTTCATGACGTAACACAATTTGTTCAAAACATCTTTCACGGCGAAAGCAGCAGTAAAATTCCAATTTCCGACGCAAGCCTGGAGTCTTTGTGGACGCCTGCGATGAAGGTAAACGAAAAATTAGAATCCGGACTGGGTTGGTTTGTAACCCGCCACCGTCGGAACAGAGTTGTGATAGCGGCCGGCAGAGATCCTGGATTTGCCTCGGCTATAGCGTTGTTGCCCGAAAAACAACTGGGCATCATAACGCTGACCAACTCATCGCTGGAACCCTCTATACAATTGGATTTTATTCTTGGTATTTTGGATATTGGTCAGGGCAAAGAAAAAAATCCCATTGCATCGGTGTCTCTTCCGGTAGGCAAAGTTTACGAAGCAAAAGGTGTTGATGCAGCCATCGCCGAATACTTCAGAATTAAAGAAGAAGAGGCTTCGCGCTATAAGGTCGGCATAGGCGAACTAACCTGGGTGATCCACGAAATGATAGACCGCGAGCGATACGACGATGCGCTTAAACTTTTGGATGTAGAAGCCAAAGAGTACCCGCGTTGTCACATTTGTTATACCTATGCACAGGTCTATCAAAAAAAAGGCAATCGTGAACTCACCGCGCAATATTATAAGAAATGGCTGGAGTACCTTCCCGATGAAAGGGACTCTGCTATGGAAAAATATTTAAACGCAAACTAAAGTCTCATGGAAAAATTTTTAACCGAACAGGCAGACAAACTCATAGTGCTCGTGGGTTTTATCACAGCTTTTTTTGTTGCCGGGATGATCATCGCCCGTTACTTTAAATACAAGCATCTCGAAAGGCTTGCCCTGATCGAAAAAGGGCTCGACCTACCGAGCAGTGAAAGTAATCTGGTGAAAAGGATCTCGCTGATGGGAGTTCTTAAACTCGGCATCATTTGCTGCGGTGCTGGGTTAGGGGTATTGATAGGATTTATTCTGCAAAACACCATCCACGCGTTTGAGCCACCTCTTCCCTACTTATTTGCCATTCCGTTCTGCTCAGGTGTATCGCTTATTGTTTACTACCTCGTAAGCCGCGACTAGTCGATGGAAGACGCTTCGATCGTTGATGCGGTAAAAGCCGGCGATGATGCCGCATATACTTTTCTGGTAGAAAAATACAAAACGCTTGTTTTTTCGATTATAAGAAAGGTAATCACGGAAATCGTCCTAGCCGAAGAGATCGCGCAGGATGTATTTGTCATCGCTTTTAAAAAATTGGATCGTCTAAAGCAATCAGACAAATTCAAACCTTGGCTCTGTCGTATCGCATTAAACACAGCGTTGAACCAGCATCAAAAGAAAAAGCCGGTACACATCAGCTTCGAGCATTGGAATGAAAACATAGACGAGGCGATCGTCAACGAAACACTCGAGGCCATGGAAAACACACATCGTTCGGAAACTGTGAAGCGAGCCCTTGAAGTTTTACAACCTGATGACCGAATATTACTGGAACTATTCTATCTCGAAGAAATGAGTGTAGCAGAAATATCGGAGATCACCAGTATCTCGGTCGCCAGTATCAAAGTAAAGCTGCACAGAATTAGAAAAAAATTATATGCAATAATTGCCAAAGGCAATCAATAGAATATTTTATGAAACAATCAACAAGGATCGCAGCGAGCATCAAAGCCGGCCTGAAGCAGGAAGAGCCGATGTCATCTAACTTTACGGCCTTGGTTGCTGAAAAAATCAGGAAGGAACAAATTCATAGATCATTGAATCGCCAGCGAACCAGGATTGTGATGGTGACCCTGGCATTGTTATTTCTGATCAGCACTTTGTTAATAGCGCTTATCCAATTCCTTCCCGAAAGGAACCGAGAACTTACTGGTACTTCAAACTATGAAATCATAATGTTTGTTGTCCTGTTGTCCGTGATGGTTGCATTTTTCTGGAGAACAGGGACTTCGAAAAAATCCTCCGGTGCACAGAGGCCAATATCACCTAAGTAAATCCTTCTTTGATGAAAGATCAAAAAATCGATTTTAGATCATGGTGAACAAACTCATCACTAACGTGAGCATGCATTTTCCATATTGACGGAGAGAGCGACCCTTCGCCAAGGTTTTTTTAAAGCTACTGAGTCACCCTTTTATACTTCTCAATGATGATCCTGTCTATACCCAATCCCTCCACTTTTTCCGAGCCTTGTTGGATGAGCGTGTCCTGGTGAATGGTGATGGTAAATTTAAACTCATGATTTTCCCACTCTCTGAAATTACAATATTCAAGAAATTCCTGATACGAACGATCCTGAAGCGTGTACCGCCCGCCACCGGCAACAAACATCGCGGCAGAATCCTTCCCCTGGAGAAGATCGTGACGTAAAAAAGCGAAGTGTGTGGCGTTGATGATCTTGATCATGCGCTGATCTTTAGTGGCCGGCGTAAACGTAGTGTCGTCTTTTTCAATTTTCGTTTCCGAGATCAGCTCCCATGTTCCTTCGAGTGGCACCACTTCTTGTAATGATCGGTCTTTCTCATCTCTCACCTGACACGAGGTTGCGATCAAAACTGTCATTATAAAGGGCAAGTGTAACTTTTTAAAGAGTATCATAAGAACTGGCTTTGCGTTGCTATTTAAACTAAAGCATGCACTTAAAAAAGTGTGTTGAAGAACACATAAGTGTGGTCTTGCAAACACAATTAATCGAAGCTATTTACGTTTATTCCGCTTCTTCTTATTTTTCAATATGGCTGCTGGGTGGTGTTGCCATATCAAATCGGGCGTGACCTGTGGCGATTAATTTTAATGACTTCTTTGGCGCTGAGAAACTAAGAACTCCTCAAAACGATAGCCGAGAACCCCTAAAACGGCATCTTCCAATGAAAATATTACACAGCCCATAATCCGTTACAATCGCCTGATTACGTTGTAGTTGAAATAACCTATCTTTGTTAGGTAAACAGGAACTATGCCCCTCAATTTTAAATGCACGGCTTATCTGGCGCTGTTGATCGGTTCCTGTGCTATCCCCTGTTTTGCACAAATTTCAAGGCCAGGGCTTACCGGCATGGCTCCATCTAAATGGATCACCATAAAAAACACGCAAGCGCCGGGAAGAACCTACAAGTTTGACCAACACCCCTTAAAAACCTACATCCAGGAAGATATCTTCTTCAAAATGTGGCTACCCCTAGTGCACCGCTCAAAAATCAGCGTGATAGCAGGACCACAATACCGGACTGAACAATTTGAATTACAAGGCGAGGGAGAAAATCCGGTTCATCAATTATCAAATTGGAACCTTCGTTCGATGGGTCTCGATCTCAAATCTTGCATAAGCCTCGACACTTCGAAATGGCTGATGCTGACGATTCATGCAAACCAGAGTGGAAATCTTCACGATCAGCCTCAAAACGGCATCCCCTTAAATTATTCAATATCGACAGTTTACATCAAGAAAACGTCTGATCGCCGTGAATTCGGCTTCGGCTTTATTGCTAATCGCACTTTTGGCCAGTTCAGCGTATTACCGATATTCATTTATCATTACAACTATTCGCCTAAAGCCGGATTGGAGATCAATCTTCCATACAGGATATCGTGGCGTCATAATTTAACGTCGAAAGACATTTTGTACGTGAAGAGCGAAGCACTATCGCGCAGTTACTTCATCGTTCAGGACGCCGGTAACCATTGTCGATTTCGCAAAACCGACCTTGACCTTGGCGTTTCTTACAACAAACAGTTCAGCAAATATTTCGGCACTGAAGTCTTTGCTGGCTATCGCTGGAATCTGCGGCAGAATTTGCCCGAAGGTGTTACGCCCATCAAGACTTCGGGCTTGGCGATGTCTTTGGAAATCTACATCAAACCTCCTCTTTCCAAGCAACGGTGATCTTTTCTCAAGACTTTTTAGACAGAGAACAGATTCTTAATTTTGTTCCATGCCTAAACTACCCACCCTTGCCGTCCTTTTTTTCATTTTTTCGTTTTGCGGTTTTTCCCAGCCTTACAAATTTAGATTTCACAGCTACAACACCGAGCATGGACTGCCCTCCACTACCGTTAACACGTTGACTGAAGACGTCCATGGTTTTATCTGGATCGGCACGCATGATGGCCTGTGCCGGTTTGATGCAAATTCTTTTAAAACATTCCGTAAAACAAATGACAATGACAACGGATTAAGCAATAACCAGATCACAGCACTTCTGGCAGAAGCCAACGGCGACCTGTGGGTGGGTACGAGCGAAGGGCTTCATTACTTTGACGGCAAAACCGAAAAATTCACGGATCTGCAAAAGCTACTCAAACTTAAGCCCGCCTATATTTCAAAGATCATTTCCGACGGCCATGGCTCGCTCTGGATCGGATCAAGCGAAGGTCTATATTTCTACACACCCGCCACGCAGAACATCAAGCACTACACGCCCGATCCGGCCAACAGCAGTAGCTTACCCAGTGAAAAAATATTCGATGTCCTTCTCGATAAAAAGGGACGGTTGTGGATCAGTTCATCACGCAAAGGCCTTAGTCTTTTTATACCGGCTACAAAAAGTTTTCGGTCGTTCAGAAACGATCCAAACGATCCATCATCGATCTCTTCAGACGTGCTGCGAAAAATGGCTGAGACACCCGATGGCAGAATCATTGTCGGCACTTCCGATCAAGGCTTCAACCTGCTCGACCCGGAGCAACTTACTTTTACACGCTACAATTACGATCCCGACGACCCATTCTCGGTCTCAGCAAGTTCGGCATTCTCCGTCCTGGCAGATCACCAGCAAAATATATGGATAGGCACCTGGTCTAACGGCTTGAATCTTGTCGATCTTCAATCGGGTCGTGCCCGACGTTTCGTACACGATCCCAATAATCCGCACAGTCTTCCGCACAACGCCGTACAATGCCTCATGCAGTCTTCGTCAGGTGACATTTGGATCGGTACCAACAACGGGGGCCTTTCACGACTCCACCCGGATGAACAAGTCTTTGTTCGTTACCAACATGAAAGCGATAACGAAAATACGCTCTCCACCAGCTACACCCTCTCTGTCTATGAAGACGACAACGGAATATTGTGGATCGGCACGCGCCAAGGAGGTCTGCATCGTTACGATCGCAAAACCGAAAAATTTACGCACTACATGAAACCCGATGGCTCGCGCGATGGATTGGCGCGTGGCACTATATGGTCTATTAGTCCCGGCGATGAAAACACTTTGTGGCTGGGGACTTCGCGTGGCTTGGCAAAATTCGACAAGAACACAGGCCGCTGCATTTTTTATGAGCCTGACGACAAGAACCTGACAAGAGGTCCTTCGGTGAACAATATTTTAAGCGTTCTGGATGATCGCCAGGGCAATGTGTGGCTCGGTACCTGGCACGGCGGATTGAACAGACTGCACATCAAAAGTGGAACCTTTGAGCACTTCCTACACAACGAAAAGGATACTTTTTCGCTCTCTACAGATAATATCAACGATATCCACCTCGATAAGAAAGGAAGACTGTGGATAGCCAGTGATCGATCGTTAGACCTTTTCAATCCTGACAAAGGGAATTTCACACATTACAAATCCGGTGCCCTCATGATAACCGAAGATGCAAACGGGATTTTTTGGATGGCATCGGACGCCGGTGTTACACGATTCGATTCTGACAACGGGTCAACGACTTTTCTGCAAGAAAAAGACGGCCTGGTGAGTGATCTCGTGTCGTCTGTACTGGTCGACCACGAAGGCAAAATATGGATAGGCTCAAATAAGGGAGTTGACTGCTATGATCCAAAAACAAAACAAATTGTAAACTACGATAAAGCTGACGGTCTGGCTGGAAGTGACAACGAAGCCCGCGCCTGCTTTCTAAGCAGTTCCGGAAAGTTGTTTTTCGGTGGACTGGCCGGACTCACAGAGATCGATCCAACCCTTTTAAAGGCAAAAGTAGTCCAGCCGGAAGTAAAGCTCACCAACCTGCTCTTGTTCAACAGACCTGTTGCTGTAAGCGATTCAACGAAACTGAATCAGAGTATCCATACCCTTGATCGCCTGTCGTTACTTCACACCGACTACATTTTTGCAATTGAATTTTCGGCCATCAGTTTTGATCAGCCTCACAAGAATCAATATGCTTACAAGTTGGAGGGTTTCGACGAAAACTGGGTCTACACAACGCATAGCGATAGAAAGGCTGTGTACACCCATGTGCCACCCGGCGACTATGTATTTCAGGTAAAGGCGTCCAATCATCAGGGCGTATGGAGCGAAAAAGTAACCACAATCGCCATCACTGTTATTCCGCCCTGGTGGCAAACCTGGTGGGCGACGCTGTTTTTCTACGCCGTTATAGTAATTGTGATCCTGGCATTTATCCAAATCCGGTTTGCCCTCATCAAACGGCAGAAAGAAGTACTGCAAGCGCTGGTACTGGAACGAACGGCCGAAGTGACGCTGCAAAAAGAAGAGATCCAAACGCAAGCCGAACGCCTGCAAGAGGTAAACCTGCAGAAGAGTAAATTATTTTCGATCATAGCCCACGACTTACGCAGTCCGCTAAATTCCTTAAAAGGAATTCTTCAACTTCTCGATCCGAAAATTCTATCAGCGTCCGACCTCAACCAAATACGAAGCAGCATTCATTCACAACTCAACGGGATAGATACAGTGATGGATAATCTCCTGGCTTGGGCCAAGAGTCAGCTGGAAGGTGAAGTTATCCGTCAGGAAAATTTTACCATCGACAAAATCGCAAAAGAAAAGCTTGATCTATTTACGCCAGTAGCCGAGCGGAAGGAGATTAACCTCATTTGTACTGTTCCGCAGGGCATCAAGGTACACGCTGACATTAACCAGATTCGGGCGGTCATGCGTAACCTGGTAAGCAATGCGCTCAAATTCACCGAGAAAAATGGCATGGTAAAAATATCGGCACACGAGAATGCCGAAGATGTTATTATCAGCGTATCCGACTCGGGTGTCGGCATGAGCCCGGAACAGATCAAAAAGCTTTTTTCCATTCAAACCAATATATCGACAACGGGCACCGGCGGCGAAAAAGGCGTAGGTTTGGGCCTGCTGCTCGTTAACGAATTCGTTGAGAAGAACGGGGGTCGCGTAACCGTTGAAAGTAAACCTGGCATGGGAACTACTTTTTCATTTACGCTGCGAAAAGAAAACTAGTAAGCTAAATATTTGAAAAGGCATCCTTATCAAAATTTGCTTCATACGTCAGATCAACCTCCGTTAGCAAACGGGGGCGCCTGAAGGACACCCATTTTCCGTATTATTGCCAATGAAAAAGAAGACAAAAGAATTCTGTTGACTTGTAACAAAATAGATTTCAATTCGTCCAACGACAAAGCTGTGTTGATTACATGAAAGCTGTTGTTTGTACCCGATACGGTCCCCCGGAAGTACTTCAAGTCGCAGAAGTAGAAACTCCAACGCCCAAAGATCATGAAATACGCGTAAAGGTGCGCGCTACAACAGTAACGGCAGCCGACTTTAGAGTACGAAGTTTCACGATACCGCTTGCGTTCTGGATTCCGGCCCGCTTGATATTAGGTGTAACAAAACCAAAAAAGCCAATTCTAGGTGTGGAGTTGGCTGGCGAAGTTGATGCCGTTGGAAAAAATGTAAAACTCTTTGTAAAAGGAGACCATGTTTTTGCTTCCACGTTAACGAACATGGGAGCTTATGCTGAATACACCTGCATCCCCGAGAATGGTGCGATCGCACTAAAACCCGAAAATATTTCTTTTGAAGAAGCTGCGGCCATTCCAATTGGCGCTTGTACAGCGTTACGCTTTTTGCGAAAGGGCGAAATCGAACCTGGTAAAAAAATTCTTATCTAC
>JBMOKS010000264.1:0-2390 GCA_049324355.1 Bacteroidota bacterium | reverse complement strand
GAAGTAATCCTCAATGCGTGTTACTTTTTTCTTGGCTGGATCGATGAAATTAAGCGTGTACTTCACCCGAGCATACGACAGGTATACCTTGTCCTGCATCCTTCTATATATATAAGTGTGATCCAAGTCAACGGTTTGATACGGTAATCCTTTGAGGTCAGCATCCTTTTTGCCGCGCAGTTCCAATCGTAAAATGGCCATATCCTTTTGGCTTATATAAAGTCGGTATTGAGCGGGGAACGACCTGGTGTTGGGAACCTCCGCCTTGATGGTGTACAAAATGTCTCCATCTAGTTGAGTGGCATTCTCCAGTGTGTAGATCAGGTCATTGGGAAAGTAAAGTAGTCCTTTGAGGAAAAAGTGTGTGACCGGGTTCTTATATTTCACTTGGTTCTCATTCAGCAGGTACTTAAAAGCCTCCTCGCTCATATCGGTCATAGAGCCATGTTCGTTCCATCCCTTTTTTAATTTTGTTCGGCGGATTTGTTTAACAAATACCTCTTCTTTGGCTTTACGGCCTTTACTCCCGGTGTATCCTACATCATATAGGACGGCTGCCGATTCGAGCAGTTTTCCTGGATAGCTGATGCTGTCCACGAATTCAAGTTTCTCCCAACTTCGTTGGAAGGCCTCCATCAGATATGGCTGAGACGGAAATACGTTGGGGACTTCCCGTAAAGCATCCTCTACTATTGATTTGGGGTTTAATTGTTTGTCCTTGACAGTTACCTCCTCCAACACAGTGACTGCTTCCTGGAGTTCAATCCGTTTGCCGTTGAATTTCTGAAGGTTTGATATTTTTTCTTTAAAAGGTTTGTAGCCGATGAATGACACGTAGACGCTATCGTTTGAATGTCGTGCCGGAATAAAGAACTCAAATTCGCCAACCGAATTGGCCGCCGTTCCGAGAGAGTGGTGGAGCACGCCGATGGTGGCGTTCGGCAATGGTTCATTGGTCTCACGGTCGATAACCATTCCGGAAAAAATGACATCCTGCCCGAATCCAAGCACTGGAACAAGGAGGCTCATCAAAAATAAATTGGATCTCATAACGATATATTTAATTTCTTTTTAGAAAAACGTTTAAAAGCCTCAGGCCACACGGGCCTCTTGTGAACTGCGACCATCTGCAAGTCGTGCCAGAATCGCAGTCTTTACTTCAGCTATATCTATTAACGTCATACATTTTTGTTGATAGGGACAGTCGCCGCCCAGGAGAATGGCGTCGCAGGGAGAGCACTCGAGGCTCTTGGTGACCACCCGATTTCCCTGGTAGTTCCACATGGCCGGGTCCGCATCGCCAAAAATTATCACCGCGGGTGTGTCCACGGCATGGGCGGCATGGTTGAAGAACGCTTCAATACCCACAAAACAATCTGCGTGCTTTAGAATGTTAAGGGACTGGCGCAACGTTGTTTTTCCCCGTAGGTCAATGACCCCATTGACTTGTGGTTCGGATGCCGTGCCCAGTTGAATAAAAGTATAATCTGGCATTGCGCTAACCAGATCGTTCCACTTTTCAATAGGCCACATATGGTTCTTTGACGTTGTAGACGTGACATGAATAGCGATCGTCTTTCTTAAATTCTGCACGAACGATGTCCCGAATTGTTCCTCCTCTGCAGTAAAGTAGATGTGTGGTTTGAATTCGTTGGCATGGACATCAAAAATCTCTTCGGCGACAATGTGGCAGATGTGTTTATCAGTTCGTAAAAATCCGCTCAGTGCGAGATGGAATTCGGTCCGTATGAAGTCAGATGGTTTCAAGAAATAATGAACATAGGCGAAGGCGTTCCAGAACCAAGAAGTTCCCCGAACTTTGTCGACAAAGGGATACCCAATAAAAATATCTTTTTGACGAGCGTTCTCGCAGTAAACTATTACCCGGCAGTCCGGGTATTTCCGTTTCAACGCTTGCAACGACGGCATGATGATGAGTGCATCTCCAAGCCCACCCCACGTTACAATACGAAATACTCTTCGTGAACTACTTTTCCTAGCGCTCAGCATTGAGGACCCATTTAAGTTGCTTCAGCAATGCTTCTTGCTTTCTTTCCTCGATATACAGAAACATCATGGTACGTTGCCTCCTCTCAAAAAAAGGCTTTTTCATTTCTGCCTTTCTTGCGATTTTAAGTTGTTCCATATCTTCGTTTATCTCCTGAATTCTGCTGTAAATATCATTTGTTGATCTCATGTGCGGGCTACTACAAATTTTAATTCCATTTTGCCAATCCCCAGCCGCAATACGCTTATATTTATTGACGTTATTTAAGTCCAGAGTTGTGTGGATGATTTTTTGAAAATAGATGAAATGCTTCATAAAAACAACCGCTTATGTTTAACCGTCATTTTTTGACGATTGTTTTAAGAAATATCCGCTACAGTAA
>JBMOKS010000263.1:0-21617 GCA_049324355.1 Bacteroidota bacterium | reverse complement strand
ACATTTCTTTCTGGTTTGTGTATTTGTCATTTTTCCTCTACCAGATCAGCCACTTTCGGCATGGACGGAATTTTGATTGGGGAAGGGCCATGTCATTTGGCGCCGTGCAACTTACCATTACTATGGCGATTGCGTATTTAAACTATTTTTATTTTCTCCCGCGCTTCCTCAACCATAAAAAAGTTTGGAAATACCTTCTTGAGTTTGCCGTTCCTTTTGTTTTGCTCATCACCACCCGTGTTCATCTGCAACGTTTCCTGATCGACGGCTACACCCACAAGAGAGAATATTTCTATTCTACGTTTTATATCGTCGAGCTCACCATCATTTCACTGTTCATCACCATTTTCATTGGCATGGTACGATTTGCCGCCGATTGGTTTGCCTTGTCGGCCAAAAAGAAGGAAGTAGAGAACGAGCGGCTTACCGCAGAATTAAATTTCCTAAAAGCGCAGATCAACCCACATTTTCTTTTTAACACGCTCAATAATTTATATTATCTCGCATACACGCAGTCTTCTAACACGACCGAAGTGATCGCCAAGCTTTCGCAGATGATGCGATACATGATCTACGACTCCAATTATCACCAGGTGCCACTCACCAAAGAGATCGAGTACATGGAAAACTACATCAGCCTGGAAAGACTCCGACTGAACGACAAAATTCCGATCGAATTCAAAGTTGAAGGTGACGTGCAGGGAGTATTGATAGCGCCGCTGATTTTTATTACTTTTCTAGAGAATGCATTCAAACATGGCGTGAGTAACAACCACCCGGGGGCGTGGGTAAAGGTTTCGATCAAACTTCAGGGTAAAGAGTGTATTTATGGCGTGGAAAACAGCAAGATACCGTTTGTGAAACCTGAGGCAGAAGAAAAATCCGGTATCGGTCTGCAGAATGTAAATCGCCGGTTGGAACTCAGCTATCCGGAGCGGTACACTTTAAAAGTAAATGACCTGCCCGATCGTTATTCCATTGAACTGAAGATCATATTGTCTTGAACCTGAAATGCCTAATTGTTGAAGACGAACCGCTGGCGCGAAACCTGATGGTGAATTATGTAAAGAAGGTTTCGTACCTCGAGCTGGTAGACGCTTGTTCCAACCCACTGGCGGCGCTGGAGATATTGCGTAACAACGCCGTTGATTTATTGTTCCTCGATATTCAAATGCCGGAGATCACCGGCATCACTTTGTTAAAGACTTTACAGAAAAAACCGCTCGTTATCCTCACCACCGCTTATTCCGAGTACGCGCTGGAAAGTTACGAGCTCGATGTAGTGGATTATTTACTGAAGCCGATCACGTTCGACAGGTTTCTTCGCGCTGTCGACAAGGCCAATCAACGCCTATCTGTTACTCCGCAGCCTGTGGCAACCGCCGAGAAAACGTTAGCCGAGCCCGCACCGACTTTTGTTTTCGTTAAAGACGGCACTAAACTAGTGAAAGTGATGTGGGATGATATATTGTACGTGGAGGGTTTGAAGGATTACGTGACCATCCACACGAGGCAACAAAAAGTTGTAACGCTTCAACGGCTCAAAGCGCTGGAAGCGCAACTTCCTGCCGACCGGTTTATTCGCATACATCACTCCTATATTATAGCGCTCAAGGCTATTGATGCTATTCACAAGGGCGAAGTGCAAATTGGAAATGCTTTTATTCCTATCAGTGATACTTATCGCAAAGCATTTAAGGAGTTTATAGACAAAAACCAGATGCAGTAATCTGAAAGTCCGACTTTCTGAAGCTCAAGATCATGTATGCCGGATAGGATCGGACTACACTTATTATAGTGAAATATTATTGCACACTTCTCGCTTTCGTTAATCGGCAAAGATGCGTAATCATGAAATGAAAAGACAGTGGCACCAAAAAATTGACAATCGTTCATCTCTTTACTCAAATCAGGACGATGACGATTGCGGCAGCTCATTCATGGCTCTATATTTGAACATGAGCACAAGTAAGTTGTCGATTCCCGAGGAAAGAATCATCAGACGAATCATAGTTCTTCGAAAAGAAAAAGTGATGCTCGATTTGCACCTAGCTGAGTTGTTTCAGGTGGAGACGCGGGTCCTAAAGCAGGCTGTCCGAAGAAATATGAGCCGCTTCCCAAAGGATTTTATGTTCGAGTTAAGGCCGCGGAAATCAAACAGATCGCATCACAAAATGTGATACCATCTAAGCAATACTTGGGAGGCTCTCTCCCATTTGCCTTCACCGAGTTAGGCGTAGCTATGCTTCTAGCGTTCTGAAAAGTAAGCGGGCCGTCAAAATGAATATCGCGATTGTACGAACATTTGTGATGCTACGAAAGATGGCATCGAACTACCAGGCCGTTATGAGAAAGCTCGAAACGCTGGAAAAGAAATACGAAGGCCGATTTGACGAAATCTACAAGACGTTGAGTTACCTCATAGACCCTCCAACTGGACCCATGCGCCAGATCGGATTTAGACGAAACTTGTCAAGACAGGGTTTGAAATGCAACAACGAGAATGTGTCAATAGAGGTATCACAAATTGTGATACCTCTACATGAGGCTAAAATCGATACTACTCAAGTTTCAAAAATCGAATAGTTACTTTTAAGAGAAACATCGCAGCCGGTGGCTCAGAAAAAGCTGGAATCCATAGCAACTATGCTACGCCCATTTGTTGCATTGTTTAGCATCTTTGGTATAGTTCAAACCACGCTGCCATGAGCTTGCAGGACAATCCCACCAATCTCGTTGATGAGCACTTCATTATTCGACTATTAAAGCAGGCCCTCATAATTCATCGACTAACGGATGGGCTTGAGAAACTTGGCTTCGAGGCAAGCGAGACTTATGACGAAATCGGAGAACTGGTTTTTGATCTAATGAGTTATGGCCAACCTGATTTTAGGAGTGACCATTTTTTTAATACCTATGTGAAATTTCTGTCGTCTATCGATGGTAAAAAATTAAAAGACAGGGAATTTGTGCAAGACAGCGCTATCGAATTATACCGACAGCTCAAGAACACCTAAAGCATCGGCTACGTGATGCACCCAAACCGAGGGTCTAAAAAAATAAAATTGGGGATCCCAAAAAGTTTTTTTGCAAAAAAAGAAATCTCTTATACATTTGCAGTCCCAAAACAAGGGAGCTTAGCTCAGCTGGTTCAGAGCATCTGCCTTACAAGCAGAGGGTCGGGGGTTCGAATCCCTCAGCTCCCACTTGATAAACAGCCACTTACATGAATGAAATGTGAGTGGCGTTTTTATTTGCAAGCGTTGTGTGCTGGCGAGACGTTCAATCCTAGCGATATGGTTAATTTTGAGCGCGGAGAACCAGTATCTTTTAGAATTGTGAATACCTACCTTCTTGCGTATAAATCATTCATCAGATCAACAACAGGCAGTGCCACAATTCCCCTCGAGAGTGGAAAGCGCTCCTTGCCGGGATAAACAACATAGCGATGCGTAGCCTTGATATCCTCGCATCCTAAATGGAAACCTTTGGATATAGCTGGCGACATTGAGCGCTTGATTTCAATTGCTAGTCTGTTTTTAGCATTAAGTTCAATTACCAGATCAATTTCCGCTCCTGCTGAAGTTCGGTAAAACCAAGCCGTCGCGCCGACCGGAAGAACGGAGAACAAATTTTCAATGACGAACCCTTCCCAGCTTGAACCAACAACTGGATGCCCCAGTATGTCGTCCATTGCGGTGAGATTAAGCAATGCGTGTGTCAGGCCACTGTCACGGATATAAACTTTTGGCGTTTTAACGAGCCTCTTCCCAATGTTCCCCGACCAGGGGCGAAGGGAGCGGACCAGCAATAAATCTTCAAGCAATTCGAGATAACGTTTCGCGGTAGAGGCAGCCACATCGAGACTAGCCCCAAGCTTTGCAATATTGAGCTGCTCGCCCTGATTGTGGGCGAGCATTGTCCATAACCGACGTAATGTAACAGCCGGAATGCGTGGCCCGAATTGCGGCACGTCACGTTCAAGATAAGTGCTGATAAAATTTTGCCGCCAACGAAAACTCGCATCGTCATTCTTCGCCAGAAAACTGTCGGGGAATCCCCCGCGCAGCCATAACCGATCTTGTTCATTAGGTTTGACTTCAATAACTGTAAAGCCCGAAAGTTCTTTATAGGCAATCCGGCCAGCCAGCGTTTCAGAGGATTGCTTCAGTAGATCAAGGGATGCAGAACCCAAAACAAGAAATTGCTCTGTTTTAAGCCCCTGACGGCGGCGACGATCAATGGCGCCACGAAGAATTTTGAACAACTCAGGAACACGCTGAATTTCATCCAGAATAATCAGGTTGCCTTGGTGAAGCTCGAAATAGGCCTCTGGGTCGTTTAATTTGGCGTGATCGCTCGGGCTTTCCAGATCGAGGTAAATCGGTTCTGGCGAAATGGACCTTGCTATTTCTTCAGCCAATGTCGTCTTGCCCACCTGACGAGGGCCAAGGATGCCCACTGCTGGAAATTCTACTAGCAAACGTGCGATTTCGTCTTGGGCTTGGCGTTCAATCATCCTTGCAATTATAGCACATTGTGCACGATTTGCAAGGATAAAACCACGCTACAACAGGCGATTTTACGTTCATAGCGGCTTATGCTTGTTGTTCGAGGCTATTTCCTCCTGAATTTTTGCATCGTCAAATTCTTTGGCAAATCTCCTTCAGAGTTGGGCCTTTTTGCGTCTAAAGGCCTCGTGGTTTGGATTTTGCCTGTATTTTTGTCAAACCATTTTTTCAACTTGAAAACGCTTCGCAGAGTACTTTTTTACGCCGCTTTAACCCTGGCCGTCCTGCTGATCGCCCTCGTTTCGTCCGTATTTCTTTTTAAGGAGAAGATCATCAACCAGTTTATCCGGCAGGCCAATACCCGGTTAAATACCCCGGTTAAAATCGGCAAAATCGACGTTTCGCTGTTCCAGCAGTTCCCCCAGCTTTCTATTGTGCTTAATGACGTTTACGTAGAAGACAGCCACAAAGGCGAATACCCACTTCTGACAGCCCAGAAAATCTCCTTTCAAATGAACCCCTATCAGGTTTGGCAAGGCACCTATATTATCAAAGGACTAAAGATCAGCGCAAGCGAAACCAACCTGAAGATCAACGCCCAGGGTGAAAACAATTATACTATTTTAAAGGAGAACACCGGAGGATCAACGGGAAGCATTGGCTTCGAACTTAAAAATGTTGAATTAATTGAAACCAGGGTCCACTATTTCGACCTCCAATCCAAACAGGAACTCACCTTTACGAGCAAAGAATTATTGGCTTCTATTGAATCCGAAAAAGACGTCTACCAGATAGAGGCCAACGGCGAGCTTACGACAGAGAAGATCTTGGTGAAGGGAAATTCGCTTCTCAACGGCAAGTCTTTTACCGTGAAAAGTAAACTTACTTACGACGACGTAGCGAAAAAGATTTCCATCGATCCTTCAACCCTTGAATTAAAAAAATCGGCCTTCACGGTGACGGGCACCTATGCCTGGAAGAATAAAAATCTCATCGACATCGACACCGAAGGGCAGAACACCGATATCCAAACGTTGCTTTCCTTGCTGCCCGAGTCGGCCGCCAAAAAGTTCGAAAAATATCAAAGTGATGGAGATGTTTACTTCCGCGCCAAATTAAAAGGCGAGATCAGCAACAGAAAAAATCCGTCGCTTTCGATCGACTTTGGATTCAAAGATGCAACGTTGTTCCATCCCGACTACAAGTCGCGCATCGAAGATGCGAGCTTCGAGGGTTCGTTCGCTACCAGCGACATTACCGAAGCCCGGCAATTCGTTCTCATTCTGAAAAACATCAAGGGCAAACTCAACGAAGAAAGTTTCACGGCCAATTTTGTGCTGCAGGATTTTGTTGACCCGGAGGTGATCTGCGACTTTAAGGGAAAACTCGATGCGCCATCGGTACTGGGATTCTATCCTATCGAAGATTTCAAAGACGTCACTGGTTCACTGATGGCCGATATCGCCTTCGAAGGCAAGATCGCTTTTTTGAAAAACAAAGCCACTGCTCAACGCGTCTCCACTCAAGGCGCCGTAGACCTTTTGGATATTAATCTCACGTATGGAAAAGATAATATCCCACTCCAACATCTGAACGGAAGTCTTCAATTCAGCAACAATGACCTTGCCTTAAGCAACGTATCGGGCCAATTGGGGCATTCTGATTTTTTATTGAACGGATTCTTTAAAAACATCATCACGTTTCTGTTATTCGAAGATCAGCCTATCGGTATTGAAACAGATCTTAAATCGAAATTCCTCGATCTCGACCAGCTATTCGCGTTAGGGTTTGGCGACGCTGAAAGCGATCAGGAACAGCAACAGTACACGTTCAGCATTTCACGAAATATTCATCTCAATTTTAATTGTGACGTGAAGTCTCTTCAATACAAAAAATTCAGAGGCCACGACCTGAAAGGCGACTTGTTGGTTAAAAACGAGGTGGCGGTATCGCGACATCTCTCCATCAAAACCATGGGCGGAGACCTCACACTTTCGGGCATTGTTGACGCCAAGAACAACAAAGCCATCGACGTCGTTACCTCCCTCAAACTAAACGGCATTCACCTGGACAGTACTTTTTATGTTTTTGATAATTTTAATCAGGATTTTATTCAGGACAATCACTTGAAAGGACAGGCTTATGCAGACGTGAACTTGGAAATGACGCTCAACCAAAATCTGAAGCTGTTCCAGGAAACACTCATTGCCGACATCAGCGCGGTGATCAAACATGGCGAGCTCAACAATTTCGAACCCATGAAAAAGATGAATAAATATCTCGACGACGAGGGTTTGAGCAAACTGCGCTTCTCCGATCTGAAGAACGATATTCACATAGAAAAGAAAACCATTTACATACCGCTGATGGAGATCCGCAGCAATGTAACAGACCTGAAAGTGACCGGCACACATACTTTCGATCAGCTTATTGACTATCGTGTGGTGACGCCGCTACGAAAGCGAAAACTCACCGATATAGATGCGTTGGCAGCCGTAGAAGAAGATCAATCAGGTGCTAAATTGTTTTTGAAGATCACCGGCTCAACCGACGATTACCGTGTTCAATACGATACAGAAGCCGTGAAGAAAAAGATCGCCAGCGACCTTCGAAAGGAAGTCCAGGAACTCAAAGACGCTTTCAAATCAAAGGGAAAGAAAAAGAAAAAAGAAGCTGAACTCGAAAAAGACGATTATTTCGACTGGGACGAAAATAATAACTGAGAGCCTGCCTGTTTTAGGCACAAATCGCCTGGCTTTTCAGTACATTCGGATAACATTGCCCTCATGAGTCAAGCGCCTTCCATTCTGGTGATCGACGACAGCTATATCGACAGATTAGTGGCTACTATGCTGATCGCCGATACTTTTGGCATTGCTGACGTGCGCGAAGTGGCCACGGGACGCCAAGCATTAACCATGCTGTCATCTGATGAGATCGACCGATCCAACCGATTACTCATTCTATTAGATATCAAGATGCCCGAAATGAGCGGCTTCGAGTTCCTCGACGAACTCGATAAACTCGACCCGGCAAACACACAGAACCTCGATATCCTCATGCTTTCTTCTACCATAGACCCCAGCGACATCGACCGCGCCGGAAAACATCCGAGAGTAAAAAAACTCCTTACCAAACCACTGTCGATTCACGATCTGAAGGAGTTTTTGTACCAATAGCCTCTGTTAAGAAATTGCTTCTTTGATGAAGTCATTCAACGGCTTGATGGTCTTGCAGCTTTCGGCAATCGTCTTAATGAATTTTTTATCGGTCACCTGCTTGTCGGTAAACGGATGAGAAACGATGAAACTTTTGAGCTGAAGCCAGGCCAGGTTCGGATGATCTTTGGCATAACCTTTCGGCGCCGTTTTCAACTTGTCGAAGTCATCGAACCCATCGAACAGTTTTTTGAATTTTTTGTCGTTCAATATCTTCTTCACCTTGTCGCCATTGTAGTCGATCTCCTGCCGCACTTTACTGAGGTTGGCCGCGTCAGGCATGTAGATGCCGCCTGCTACAAAACTTTTGTTTCCCGGCTCAATATGAATATAGTACCCGGGCTCCTGTATCAATTTTCCGTTAGGCGAGAAGCCGGCGCCCATGTTGGTTTTGTAGGGACGCTTGTCTTTGCTGAACCGCACATCGCGATAGATCCTGAACGGAAGTTTTTTCGGATCGAGCCCGGCGAGGCCATCGTCAAAACGGGCAAACTCCTTCAACAAAGCGCCAACAAAATCTTCAAAGCCTTGCTTCGCTTCGACGTAGCGCGACTTGTTTTTTTCAAACCATACACGATCATTGTTCTTGCTGAGATCTTTCAGAAATTTTAAAATGAATTCGAAGTTCATATTTGTAAAAAGGGGTTTTATAAATATTCGACTACGGTTTCGAGGCCAATACCTCGTGATGCTTTTACGAGAACGGTAGAATTCCGGATAGGATGTTGCCTAAGTTCTTCGATCAAAGATTCCTTTTTTTGAAAATATTTTGCTTCAGGAATTTCCTTCAGGGCTGATTTAAAAAGTAGTCCGCATAGGTAAACGTCGGTAAAACCCTTCTCACGGATCAACTTACCCAGCGCCTGGTGTTCTTTCTCGGCTTCTGCCTCCAGTTCGAACATATCGCCCAGGATCAGAACTTTTTTTGGAGCATTCATCGCCACCATGTTTTCGACGGCGGCTTGCATCGAGCTCGGGTTGGCATTGTATGCATCCAAAATGATGGTGTTGGTTTCTTTCTTCACTACCTGTGAGCGCATGTTGCTGGGCACGTATTCAGACACGGCCTGGTTGGCGATGCCGGCGTTCACACCAAAATATTTTCCGATACACAATGCGGCAGCGATGTTCTCAAAATTGTAGCTGCCCACAAGGTGCGTTTGCACTTCTTCGCCGTCTTCGGCTTTGATTTTCACCAGAGGGTCGGCGCCGATCAGCTCGGCGTGATAATAGTCGCCTTCCGCCGGATAGAACACCGGGTCTTTAAATCGCTTGGCCATATTGACCAGTATCGGGTTCTGAGAATTGATGAATACCTTGCCGCCGTGCGTGAGCAAATGTTGATACAACTCTGACTTGGCGCGAACAATGTTTTCAAACCCGCCAAAAGTACCAATATGAGCCTTGCCGATGTTCGTGATAAATCCGTGCGTCGGGTTGGCAATCTCACAAAGTAAAGCGATCTCCTGCAGGTGATTGGCACCCATTTCAACAACAGCCAGCTCTACGCTGGGATCGATCGACAGCACCGTAAGGGGTACCCCGATGTGATTATTCAGATTTCCTTTAGTGGCCAGCGTGCGAAATTTTTTGCTGAGCACGGCGCTGACCAATTCCTTGCTAGTGGTTTTACCGTTAGAGCCCGTGAGCGCCAGCACGGGTATACTCAACTGATCGCGGTGATAGCGGGCCAGCTTTTGCAGGGCCTGTAACACATCCGGCACCAGAATATGCCGGTCGTCTTTCTTATACTTTTCTTCATCTATCACTGCGTAGTTTGCACCTTTCGTCAGCGCATCTGCTGCCAATTCGTTGGCATTGAATTTATCACCCCTGAGGGCAAAAAATACCGAGCCATGGGTGATTTGACGGGTATCCGTAGAAACCTTTCCGCTCTCGCGGTATTTTGCATATAGCTCATCTATTTCCATGCTATCAGTTATTGATCAGGAGACATTTTCCATTTGTCATTTGAAAGTATGTAAAGTGTGTCCGGAAAAGTATCTTGCTGGCAAGATAACAGGTGGGGCTGGGCGAACGTTAAGTAAAGAAGAAAATTATTCATGAGAACTCCTTTCTCTCTCCTTTTTCTATTCCTGCCACTGGCCTTACAAGCGCAGTTTACGTATGTGCTAGACCAAAGCATCCCCGTAAAAGATACAGATGGCGCAGAACTTTCCGCGGCGTGGACCGGCGGACTCAACGCTGCACAATACAACACCATGGATCTTAACGCCGACGGAAAAGAAGACCTTGTGTTGTTTGATCGGATGGCCAACAAGGTGATCACTTTTTTGAACCACGACAATCAATACCGTTACTCGCCGCAGTATGAGATATTCTTTCCGGCCGGCATCACTAACTGGATGTTGTTGCGTGATCACAATTGCGATGGCAAAAAAGATATTTTCACGGCCGATATCCTGGGCATCAAGGTGTATACTAACACCACGCAGCCCGGAAGCGAACTGACCTGGAAACAATTTCTGTTCTTTAGCGGCTTTCCCGGACCTAAAAGTCAAGTACTGCTCACCAAAGGATTTTCAGGCAAGATCAATCTGCAAATGCAGTCCGACGATCTCCCGGCTATCAGCGATGCCGATGGTGACGGCGACCTCGATATTTTCAACATGCGCTTTGTGGGCGATGGCACCGTGGAATTTCACAAGAACTTCAGCAAAGAACGCTACGGCACATGCGACTCACTGGATTTCGAACGCATTACACAACGCTGGGGCGATGTAGAAGAATGCTCTTGCGGCACCTTCGCATTCAATTCCGCCGAGTGCCCTCCGGACGGCGGACGCACCAAACACTCCGGTGGAAAGGGTCTGCTGGCCTTAGATGCGAATGGCGACCTGCAAACCGACCTCGTATTTTCCGAAGCCTCCTGTGCGCGCTTGTATTTGTTTCAGAACCAGGGTACGTTGATGAGCCCGGTCATCAACTCAGCCTCCTCTTTCCCGGCTCCACAGGTTGTTAACTTCTTAATATTTCCGGCAGCGTATTATGAAGATGTTGACTTTGACGGCAAAAATGATCTCATCTCTACCCCTAATATTGTCACAAAAGAATACTTGAACACCAACTTAAGGCAATCGAACTGGATGTATAAAAATACTGGCACGAACGCCAGCCCGACTTTCTCGTTTGTTAAGAATAATTTTCTGCAAGACCGCATGATCGATGTGGGCGACAATGCCGTGCCGGCGTTTGCCGACCTGGATGGCGATGGTGACGACGACATGCTGATCAGTCGCAACTCGTCGGCAAATTTTTCGTCTACCATTTTCGTTTTTGAAAACAAAGGGACAGCAGCCGCGCCAACATTCGAATTGCTATCTGATGATTACCTGAATTTTTCTTTCAACCAGTTTTACAATATGAAGATCCAGATCGCCGACATAAACAGCGATAGCAAGCCTGATCTGGTTTTTACCGCTGCCAATTTTCAAACCGGGCTTACAGACATTTATTACATAGCCAACAAAGCTGCCGATCACTTTGATCTCTCCGGTGAAATCGAGACGGTAGATTTTCAATTGACCTATCCTGAGAATCTGCACATTGTTGACATAAACCAGGATGGCCTGCCCGACGTACTCGCCGGACGCAGCAATGGATCCATCCAATACTGGAAAAATGAAGGTCAACCCGGTGCGCCAGCCTTTGTGCTCGAAGATGCAGACTATCTGCAGATCGGCACCTCAGTGTTGCGCCAAAATATTTCTTGTCACACAGCTGACCTCGATGCCGACGGAAAAGCCGACCTCATCATGGGCGACCAAACCGGAAAACTGAAGATTGTCAGCGACTTCAGAAATAAGACCGACGCCAGCGACGCGTATACCGAAATAGTTTTTAACCCGCTAACCAATATTTACGACGAGCACAACTTAGGGGGCCGTGTATGGCCTGCCGTGGTTAATCTTTTCAATGCCACAAAGCCGGCCATCGTAGCTGGAAGTATTCTAGGTGGCGTACAGGTGCTCCGCAATGATGAAGGCGAGTCATTGCCACCGGAGCCTGTTGTAGATATTTATCCTAACCCGGTAGAACGCTCACATGTATTGAATGTGAGGATCGACCGTGCGGCAACTGTTGAGATCGTTTCTGTGTTAGGCCAGCGGCTAAGTGATCCAATTAAACTAAGAGCTAACGAGATCAACCAATATCAGCTGCCTTTTCTGACGGCCGGATATTATTTGCTAAAGTTCACGGTGAATAGGAAGTCCTTTACCAAGCGACTGGCGCTTTACTAAAATTTGTCGCGACTTACCTTGTGGGAAGAATACTCGCCTATCTTTGCCGGCTGAATTCCTTTCATGAGATCAAACGTTGCCTTCATTTTTGATATGGATGGTGTCATCGTCGACAGCAATCCTTTTCACAAGATCGCTTTAAAACAATTCTGTAAACAGCATGGCTTTGACCTGTCGGAAGAACAACTGCGCGAGAAGATCTATGGCCGCACTAATAAAGATTGGATAGCCAACGTTTTCGGAAAGATCGAGCCATCGTTGGTCAAGCAGTATGGTGAAGAAAAGGAAGCGTTGTTTCGAGAGATCTATAAAAACGAAATCAGACCGATAGACGGACTTGTCGATTTCCTGCGTCGGTTAGATGAACAACAGATACCCCGCGCCATTGCCACTTCGGCTCCAAAAGCCAATGTCGATTTTACACTCAAAGCAACGCGTATGGCCAGGTTTTTCCCGCTGATCCTTGACGAAAGTTTCGTAACGAGAGGCAAACCCGATCCGGAGATATATCTAAAGACCGTAGCGGCACTAGGGTTGAAACCCGATCAATGCATAGTATTAGAAGATTCGCTGTCTGGCGTAAGAGCCGGCAAAGCTGCAGGCTGCAAAGTTGTTGGCATTACCACCACCCACACGCGCGAAGAACTACACGAAACCGACCTGATAATCGATAATTTTAATGAGCTGGATCCTCAGACATTGATAACGGGATTGTTCAAATAATGCCTCGAAAAACACCAAAAAAGCACATTTACAGCGGAATTGTCACTCCATCATTAAACCTGTGATCCCAAAAAACCCTAAAAATCCCGCTCCTGTTTTGGATAATTGGGGTCGTTTTAGCGATATTTGCAATCCCTTTTCGGAAGGGGTAAAAAAATTGAGCTGATTATGGCACGAGTTTGTCAAATAACTGGAAAAAGACCTCAGGTTGGTAACAACGTTTCGCACGCGAACAACAAGACCAAGAGAAGATTCTATCCTAACCTTCAAAAGAAGCGTTTTTTCGTTCCTGAAGAAGACAAGTGGATCACATTAAAAGTATCTACCAAGGCTATCAAGACCATCAACAAGCATGGTATTTCAGCTGTATTGAAAGAAGCCAGAGCCAACGGCAACCTGGTGTTATAATAGTTCTGGTAATAGTCTGGCAATAAAATATTAGAAGATCATGGCAAAGAAAGGTAACAGGATCCAGGTGATTTTAGAGTGCACTGAGCACAAGACCTCCGGTCAGCCCGGCATGAGCCGCTACATCACCACCAAGAACCGTAAAAACACTACGGAGCGTCTGGAGCTGAAGAAATACAACTCCATTTTGAAGAAATACACCGTTCACAAAGAAATTAAATAATCATGGCTAAGAAAGTAGTTGCAACCCTGAAGAAAGGTGACGGAAAAAGCTATGCAAAAGTGATCCGTGCCATAAAGTCTGAAAAGACAGGCGCTTACACCTTCAAAGAAGAGATCGTACCAGCTGACCTGGTGAAAGAAACGCTGGCTAAAAAATAAGCCTGCCGTAACTTGAAAAAACTTTAGAAGTCCCAAATGGGACTTTTTTTGTATTATACCCCTCCAAACATTGCCACTGGCACTGGATTAGTAAAACAACTTGTATGGCGTTATTCGGATTATTTTCGAAAGAAAAGAAAGAGTCTCTGGACAAGGGACTGGAAAGGACCAGCGAAGGTTTTTTTTCCAAGCTTAGCAGGGCCATTGCCGGAAAATCGTCCGTTGACGACGACGTGCTTGACACCCTCGAAGAAATTCTCATCTCTTCTGACGTAGGTGTGGATACCACCCTCAAGATCATCGAAAGAATACAGCAGCGCGTAGCGCGCGATAAATATTTGGGCACCTCCGAGCTCGATAAGCTCCTTAAAGAAGAAGTGGCCGCCTTGCTCACCGAAGGCAACTCGATGGACGTAGAAGATTTCGAAATTCCTGCCGGCAAAAAACCTTATGTGATCATGGTTGTGGGTGTTAATGGCGTAGGAAAAACTACCACTATTGGAAAACTGGCCTCTCAATTCAAAAAGAAAGGCAAGAATGTAGTACTCGGCGCCGCAGATACCTTCCGGGCTGCTGCTGTGGATCAACTCAAACTCTGGGGCGAGCGCGTAGGCGTACCCGTGGTTGCGAAAGGAATGAACACCGATCCTTCCGCTGTCGCTTTTGATGCTGTAAAAGAAGGTGCCGACGGGGGTGCCGATGTAATTATTGTGGATACCGCCGGCCGCCTCCATACCAAAGTGAACCTCATGAACGAGCTCACCAAGATCAAGCGCGTGATGCAAAAGGTGATACCCGACGCGCCCCACGAAGTGCTCTTGGTACTTGACGGAAGCACCGGACAAAACGCATCTATCCAGGCGAGAGAATTTACCAAAGCCACAGACGTTACCGCATTGGCCATCACCAAACTCGACGGCACCGCCAAGGGCGGCGTGGTGATCGGTATATCAGATGAATTTAAAATTCCTGTCAAGTATATTGGCGTGGGCGAAAAGGTTGACGATCTCCAGGTGTTCAACAAGGTGGAGTTTGTCGATTCGTTGTTCAAGAAGAAGTAGTATTGCAGTAGTTACCCAAAATCCAAATCTTGCAGATTCATTTCAGTGGATTAGCCTATTTTAACAGGCTATGAATGAACATCGAGAAAATTCTACACTGAACTAATGAAGACACTTACAGCAATTATTGTGGGCACGGGGGCTGGGATTTACGGACTTGTCACAAATTACAGACCCGAATACTATTATTTCCTTATCTTTATTAGTCATTCTCTATTAGTCATTCTCTGCGCCGGATCAATCGGGTACTTATATTGTGTTGTTTGTATATACCGATAAAAATTCAAGGCCGTGAAAATAACAGATATAGTCAGTATTATCCTCGCAACGATCTCAGCCATTGGCTTCGGTCTTATGTTCATTATCGTATTGCAAAGGGCCTTGCAGCCAAAGGAGCCAACTGATCGTGCAAAAACACACGAGTCCGCAAAACCTTAGTAATTCGCGCGGAAGCATTCTTCACATCCATCATTTTTTCTTTTTCGCCGGCGGTATCACAGGGGCATCACGGAATGGTATCCGGAATAAGATCTGGTAGTTGAATCCCCAAAAAGTTTCCTTGTCGGTTCGTCCGTAGCCCGGCACATCGTGAGGAAGCATATCAGACGTTTGATCGGTCTTCAACCCAAATTTGAATCGTGCAGTGTAGCCCATCCAGATAAACTTCCACATTTTCACTTTGAGTCCTCCTACCAATTCCATCCATTGAGCACGCACACCAGCATTGGTATAGTCGCGCGTGAGTTTTCCCCAGACCGGATCGAACGTATCGAAGGCGTAATGCTCAGAGAATGTAGAGCGACCATGACGCAAACCTAGAAAGAACATATTGCGATCAGGGTCTTTGGTCAGAAAATTCACGTCTGCTCCCACGCGCCAGTAGCGGCCATTGTTGGTGTAAGCGCCCGAGTCAGGTGAAAACGTCCTGGACCAGTTACCGTAGTCAAGAGCGAGGTAGTAACGATAGAAATCCATATCGCCATTGATCTCCCATCCGGAGAAGTTCGTTTGAGTCCTTGTCTTGATCAGGCTGATCACATCTGTACCAATACGGAAGCCTGTGGGTAAAAATTTATTCTTCACCACATCGGTCCCCACCGAATCAGGTGACACTCGTTGGGCAGAAACTACACCAACCGTAAGGAGTATGAGCAATATGCTATTGAATGATCTCAATGTTCGTGGAGGGTGGATCTTGAAAATTATCGTTTATAACTCTTACTGTCATTCCCGGCGTACTGCTGATGACACGCAGCTCGGACAACACAGTGGTTTCACCGCAAATATTGAACAGCACCTTTTGTTCGCGGTCATACGCCAGCACGACCTTACCCGAAGTACCATTCTTAAAATTGAAAGTTATCTCTGACGACGACGCTGCAGTATTCAACGGAATAGTCAACTTCGACAGCGTATCGCTGGTTATAAAAATCTGTGATGGATAATTGAGCGATATGTTTTGAACCTCCACGGTATCGACTTCTTCCTCTTGGTCAACAACCTTGCGAAAAGCGATTTTGATCATATTTAAACGTGGACAGCGGTAAACCTCCAGGTGGGTGCTTTTTCCCTTGCCGGGTGTGGTGTTAACTATCCGCGCGGAGTCAAAATCGTGTTCGAGCAACTGCAAGTCGCCCAAAACGAATCGTTCGCCGCATTCCTCCGAAACAAACTGAGCTTTGGCCGAATAGGCGAAACTCAGATGATATTCCTTCTCGAATCCCCGGAGCGTAAACGAAGTTTCGTTCGTGTAATAGTTCACCGGCAAATAAAAGCCTGTGGCCACCGTAGTAGGATAAAATACACTATCGTAACCATCGGCCTTCACGCTTTCAAAGAACAGTGTATCTGCTTTGTTATCCGACAGCTTTTTGAAGGCAATGCCAAGGACATTGTTGTTCAGGCTGAAACAATCCGGCTCATCGAGACAGGAAACGGCGAGAAGGCTAAAAAAGATAAACCAGGATACTTTTTTCGACATGATCAGGGCGTAAAGATAAAGTATGGCCGTAAAGCCCAAATTCCGGACCACTTATTTTTTATGGGGTTTTTACAGCCGGGCACCGCTGAGGATGAACAGGATTAAGTACCTTTGTGATCCCCGAAAATCTTTGCTAAAGAGCTGAATTTTTGAGGTTTGAGGGTTGTTGTTCCCCTTTGAATCCACATGAAAACGAAAGGCAATAAAAAAACTAAAGTTAATATCGTCACTCTGGGTTGCTCTAAAAACCTGGTTGACTCCGAAGTGCTGCTAACCCAACTCAAAGGCAACGGTATTGAAGCGGTTCACGAATCGAAAGAAGACGACGCCAACGTGGTTGTGATCAACACTTGTGGATTTATAGACAATGCCAAACAAGAGTCTGTAGACACTATATTGCGCTATGTCGATGCTAAAGAAGAAGGGATCGTAGACAAAGTTTATGTTACCGGCTGCCTTTCACAACGGTACAAAGACGACCTCGAAAAAGAAATTCCCGAAGTCGACGCCTGGTTTGGCACGCGTGATCTGTCAAGACTGCTGAAGGTCTTCAAGGCCAACTACAAACATGAACTTGTTGGCGAAAGAATCCTCACCAATCCCAGCCACTATGCTTACTTAAAAATATCCGAGGGTTGTGATAGGCCCTGTTCCTTTTGTGCCATCCCCATCATGCGCGGAAAACACATTTCCCGCCCGATGGAAGAACTGGTATTAGAGGCGAGCAACTTGGCGAAGAATGGAACCAAAGAACTATTGCTCATCGCACAAGACTCAACCTATTACGGCCTTGATATATATAAAAAGAGAAATCTTGCCGACCTCTTGAAACGACTGTCTGATGTGCAAGGCATCGAATGGATCAGACTGCACTATGCATTTCCCAGCGGCTTCCCTATGGATGCGCTGAATGTTATGGCAGAGAGATCCAACATCTGCAAGTATATCGATATCCCCTTGCAACATGCTTCAACCCGCATGTTGCAGATCATGCGCCGGGGAACTACGCGCGAAAAAACGGAACACCTTTTGCAAACCATTCGCGAAAAAGTACCAGGCATTGCCATTCGTACCACGATGATCGCCGGGCATCCGGGAGAAACACAACAAGACTTCAACGAACTGTTGGACTTTGTGGAGCTGTCACGCTTCGAGCGACTGGGTATCTTCAATTATTCACATGAAGAAAACACCCACTCTTTCTCGATGAACGATGATGTGCCCGCCGAAGTAAAACAGGAACGCGCCGACGCCGTAATGGAGCTTCAACAGGGTATCTCTTTGGAACTTAACCAGCAGCGTATCGGGCAAACCTTAAAAGTATTGATCGACCGAAAAGAAGGTGGCAACTTTGTGGGGCGCACCGAATTCGATTCGCCGGAGGTGGATAACGAAGTGATGATCGACGCCGCCCAGAACTACCTGAGAATTGGCGATTTTGTTAACGTCAGGATAACAGCCGCAACAGAATTCGATCTGACAGGCAAGGCCGTGTAGCAAGCCATATAAATCATTAAACCTTATCGTAAAATTGTCGTTATTCGGGTTATGGCTTTAAAAAAAATCCACCACTTACCCTTGTAGCCACTATGCAGATTAAGAAAATTCCGTATGCTGATACCCAGGCATTCAACTCCTTTTTTCTTGACTACATCGACCAGAAAAACACGCTGAAACCTTTTTATCATCGCTTTCCGGCTATCGAAAATTTTAGTCAGCAGATCCTCGAAAAATCCGCATCCTTTCCCTCTGCAAACCGCAAGATGTTAAGCGAGACCCTTCAGTTTCAATACAAGGATCTTTCTGCAGCCGAAGCTGTGAAGGATAATATTCAATCACTCATTGATTCAAAAACTTTTACCGTTACCACCGGACATCAATTAAATTTATTTACCGGCCCGCTGTACTTCATCTACAAGATCGTAACGGTCATCAACGCTTGTAAACAATTGAGGGCAAAGTACCCTGACCACAACTTCGTACCCGTTTACTGGATGGCCTCAGAAGATCACGACTATGATGAGATAAAATCGTTTCGGCTCTATGGAAAAAAATATTCCTGGGAAACTCAACAAAAGGGCGCCGTTGGCAGATTCAGCACCAAAGGCATTGACACCCTCTTGAACGAAGTGCCTGGCGACACAAAGATTTTTAAAGACGCTTATCTCAAACACAAAAAACTCAGCGACGCCGTACGATACTATGTCAACGAGATTTTCGGGCGCGAGGGATTGGTGGTGGTTGATGCGGATGATCGTAACTTAAAGTCGTTGTTCAAAAATGTTATTCACGAAGACATCACACAACACACACCATTGAAGTTGGTGAACGAAACCAACCATGCGCTGGAAGCACTTCATTACGAGCCCCAGGTATTTTGTCGCGACATCAACTTTTTTTACCTCGACAATAATCTGAGAAGTCGCATTGAAAAGAGAGATGGACATTATCATGTATTGGAGTCATCGTTAACGTTTACAGAATCTCAACTCAACGAACTTATCGAGCGCGAGCCCGAGAAATTCAGCCCAAACGTAATTCTGCGGCCGCTCTACCAGGAAGTGATCCTCCCCAATCTGGCTTATGTGGGCGGACCGGCCGAAGTAGTTTACTGGCTCCAACTCAAAAAAGTCTTCGATCATTTCCAAGTGACATTCCCTATGCTGATGCCTCGCAATTTTGCCTTGGTAATCGAACCTCACATTGCCCGGAAATTCGAAAAGACCAGTCTGGAGATCAGCCACTTTTTTGAAGACAAGAATTTTATTTTTAATCATTGGGTGGTTCGCAATTCAAAACATAATCTCACCGTGGGACCCGAGCGCTCTACCGTAAATGAGATCTTCGCTCAACTTCAGGAAAGGGCCGGCACTATTGACAAAACTTTGAGTCCGTTTGTGGGCGCTGAAGGTAAACGTATGCTAAACAGTCTGGAAAAAATTGAGCGAAAACTGTTACGTGCAGAAAAACGTCAGCAGTCTGACAAACTTCAGCAGATCGAAGCCGTAAAAGACGCCTTATTCCCCAATGGCGGTCTGCAGGAACGGGTTGACAATTTTTTGAATTTTTATCAGCAGTATCCGGATTTTATTACGAAGTTGCTACAAAATTTCGATCCGTTCGACTACAGATTTAACATATTAACTTGTTAGCACGGCATGACCAAGCAGGAACTACGCAAAACTTATCTTCACAGGAGATTAACCTTATCCGAAGCCGAATACCTGGAACTTAGTCGTGGATTAAGCGAGAATTTTTTTGCCAATGTAGACCTGTCGTTCGTAAAAGTGCTTCATACGTTTTTGCCTATTGAAAAAAACAGGGAGCCAAACACCTGGCTGATCATTGACCGGATAAGAAGAGAGTTCCCGAACGTGCGAATATCCATACCCAAGATCAATACGCAGACTTCTATTCTCGAAAGTTATTATTTCGAAGGCTTGCATCAGCTGGAGAACAACACCTGGGGCATACCCGAGCCAAAACAGGGTATACCCACACCCGTGGAAAAAATAGATGCAGTGATTATCCCGCTACTAGCATTCGACAGGCAAGGACACAGGGTTGGTTATGGCCGGGGTTTTTATGACAAGTTTTTAAATTCCTGCCGGAGCGACGCCAAAAAGATCGGCGTTTCGTTCTTTGACGGCGTTAATAAAATCGACGATGCCACGCAAACTGATGTGCTACTCGACCAGGTTGTGACACCGGCCGAGTTGGTCACCTTTTAATTTTCGATCAGACCTCAGGTTCCTGCTGACTCAAACAGTGGAATGAACCCAGTCCCCAGATAATATCCCACGAATCAAGCCCGACAACTTTTCGTTCGGGGAAGCATTTTTCGAGGATGTTCAAAGCCTTATCATCATTCTTATCGCGGAATGTTGGCACTACTACATATTTGTTGCTGATGTAAAAATTTGCGTACGATGCAGGCAGTCGCATATCTTCATAGATCAATGCAGAAGGCATGGGCAGCTCCACGATGTTCATTGGTTTGCCGTTCTCCAGGCGAAGTTTTTTCAACTCTTTTAAGTTGTCTTGTAAAATTTCGTAATTCTCATCCTTCTTATCTGATTCCACCACTGTAACAACCGTATCTTCATTCACAAAACGCGTAAGATCGTCGATATGGCCGTCGGTATCATCGCCGATAATGCCATCGCCCAGCCAGAGAATATTTTCAACACCGTAATAATCGTGAAGATATTGTTCTACCTGCTTCTGGTTAAGGTGAGGGTTTCTATTCTCATTCAGCAGGCAAGATGTAGTGGTGAGCACGGTTCCTCTTCCATTGAAATCGACGGAACCACCTTCCATGACAATACCCGGATAGTGAACCGGTATGTTGTAGTGTTTCGCAATCAGTGTAGGAATATTGTCGTCGAGATCAAATGGCGGATATTTTCCACCCCAGGCATTATAACCCCAATCTACAATGATCTTCTTATGTTCCGCTTTATTGTTGATGAGAAATGCCGGGCCGTGATCACGACACCACGCGTCATTGGTGGGATGAATAAAGAACTGAATATTTTTCAGCTCGGAACCGACGTCGTGTAAGTGACGAATCGCTTTTTGTTTCATAGCTTCATCAGCTACGTTGATATTTACATGTTCACCTTCGGCTATTAATTTAATAAACTGGGCATAGACCGGGTAAATAGTTTCGATCTTGCCAGGCCAGGAGGCTTCTTTGTGTGGCCAGCTCAGCCAGGTTGCTCTGTGGCAGGCGAATTCTGCGGGAAAATGATATCCGAGTTCTTTCGGAGTTGTTGAGTTCATTGTTCTAAATAATTCTTAGTTCCGAGTAAATTCCCGATGTCACAACATTGTAAGGGCTATGATCCACACATGTTTTTGAATTTTCAGCATAAGTCGGGAGCCTATGACCGGGGGAAGAAACCGGATCGTGATTATTCGTCGATATATCTTTTGGTGATCGGCTGATAAGAATCTATTCTGCGATCGCGCAGAAAAGGCCAATGCGTTCTATAACGATCGGTCTTGTCAAGATCCAATTCCAGAACGTTTACTTCTTCTTTTTCGTGCGACGCCAGATACAACAGCTT
>JBMOKS010000262.1:20499-21656 GCA_049324355.1 Bacteroidota bacterium | reverse complement strand
AGGCCAGTTGTCAAGGTCGCTGATGGGCGCAGTTTTGTTGTGCGGAATACCGGTGGTCTCCGTATCAAAGATCAGGTACATGTACGTGTCGTAGTAGTGGTTGAAAAACGGTAAAGTTAGATAATCTCAAATCAATGTAGACCACCTTTTTGTCACTTTGTGTCGCGGTCTGGCATGCTGTAAATTACCGGCGAACACTTATTAAATCTCCGTAGAAACACGTAGACCAAATCCCATAATGGGATTTTATTTCAATTATTAGATAAATATGGCCGGTCTTATTTATGCATTTTTACTATAATGAACTGATAATCAAATAACTGATTTTAGAGGCTTGATTGTTGAATAACCTCCACAAGTAACATTTTCATTAAAACCTATGAAACCCGTTTTTGATAAAATCACTCAGTTCTTAAAAAAAGAGTGGTTTTTGTTGGTCATGTTAACAGCCATTACTGTCATCATTTTTCTATTTGAGTTGCTCTGATCGTGAGCTACTCATCATCATTTTTTCAGAGCTTATTTAGAACATTTTTAAAATAAACTCCCTTCATTGTTTCGTAAACCACTGGGAAGTATTTTTGGCGCGACCTCAAAAACCCCAGTTAAAACTAAACTATGAATTGGTTTACAAACTTTCTCTCTGGCACACTCGGGAGAAAACTCATGATGGCCCTCACAGGTCTTTTTCTTATTCTTTTTCTAGTGGTACACCTTGCCGGTAATCTTCAGTTGCTGAAAAGCGATGGCGGAGAGGCCTTCAATGTTTACGCCAAGACGATGACTACCAACCCGGTAATCAAAGTCATCTCGTATGTTAACTATACGCTCATTCTGGTTCACGTTATCTGGGCGATTATTCTTACCCGTAGAAATCGCGCCGCTCGCGGTCCTGAAGGTTATGCGGTTACGAAAAACTCGTCGCACTGGACTTCCCGTAACATGGGTATCCTGGGAACGCTGATCTTTATCTTCTTGATCATTCACCTTCGGGGATTTTGGTATGAAATGCACTGGGGCGGAATTCCCACGCAGACTTATGACGGCGTTGAAGTGAAAGATCTGTATGCCGTTGTAGACGCAGCATATTCGCAAGCATGGTATGTGACGCTGTATGTGGTGAGTATGCTGGTGCTGGCTTTTCATCTCTATCATGG
>JBMOKS010000262.1:13313-20489 GCA_049324355.1 Bacteroidota bacterium | reverse complement strand
TAGTGCATTCCAAACGCTGGGCCTCAATCATGTGAAGTATAATCCGGTTATCAAATTCGTAGGCGTAGCTTTTGCTATCGTCGTGCCGGTGTTGTTTGCGCTCATTCCGATTGTGATGTTTTTTAATTGATCTTAGAACTCAGACTTTACTTATGAAATGGCCGCGTGCAACATTTACCAATAAGCACAATTGTCATGTTGGCCATTCCATGTGTCCTTAAAAAAAAGAAATTAACACATGAAATTAGATTCTAAAATTCCCGAAGGCCCGTTAGCTGAAAAATGGTCGAAGCATAAATTCAACCTGAAGCTGGTGAACCCTGCCAACAAGCGCAAGTATGAAGTGATTGTGGTAGGAACCGGGCTGGCCGGCGCCTCTGCCGCAGCCTCTTTGGCCGAGCTGGGATACAATGTTAAAGCATTCTGCTTCCAGGATAGCCCCCGCAGAGCGCACAGCATCGCCGCGCAGGGTGGTATCAACGCAGCAAAGAATTATCAAAACGACGGCGATAGCATCTATCGTCTTTTTTACGATACCATCAAGGGTGGCGACTACCGTGCCCGTGAAGGCAATGTTTACCGGCTAGCCGAAGTCAGCGTCGACATCATCGACCAATGTGTGGCGCAAGGCGTACCGTTTGCCCGCGAATACGGGGGCTTGCTCGACAACCGCTCTTTCGGTGGAGCGCAGGTATCCAGAACGTTCTACGCCCGTGGTCAGACCGGACAACAATTGTTGCTCGGGGCCTACAGCGCTCTGAATCGCCAGATCGCTAACGGAAAAGTAAAAATGTATAACCGTACCGAGATGCTGGATGTCGTCGTTTCTGACGGCAAGGCGCGTGGTATTATCACCAGAGACCTGGTGACCGGCAAGATTGAAGCGCATAGCGGCCATGCTGTATTGTTATGTACCGGCGGATATGGAAACGTATTTTTCCTTTCTACAAACGCCAAAGGTTCTAACGTTACGGCGGCGTGGAGAGCGCACAAAAAAGGGGCGCTTTTCGGCAACCCTTGCTTTACGCAAATTCACCCTACCTGTATTCCTGTCTCGGGCGATCACCAGTCGAAGCTTACGCTCATGTCTGAATCGTTGCGAAATGACGGACGTGTTTGGGTACCGAAGACGGCGCGTCCCGGCTTGAAGGCCAAAGACGCGGTCAATATTCCCGAAGCAGAAAGAGATTATTTCCTCGAAAGAAAATATCCATCGTTCGGCAACCTCGTGCCGCGCGATGTGGCTTCGCGTAATGCCAAATATGCGTGCGATGAAGGACGCGGCGTAGGCTCCGGCCTCGCAGTGTTTCTTGACTTCGCCGATGCCATTAAACGCGACGGCCGAAAAACAATCGAAGCCAAGTACGGCAACCTGTTCGACATGTATGCGCAGATCACCGGTGATAATCCGTATGAAATGCCGATGATGATCTACCCGGCAGTTCATTATACCATGGGAGGGTTGTGGGTTGACTATAATTTGATGACCACTGTTCCTGGTCTTTATGCATTGGGAGAAGCCAACTTCTCCGATCACGGTGCGAACCGTCTGGGTGCCAGCGCGCTGATGCAGGGTCTGGCAGACGGCTATTTTGTTATTCCCTACACGGTAGGCGACTACCTCGCCAATCTCGGCTGGAGCGATAAGATCGGCACCGACCATCCTGCATTCAAAGAAGCATTGGAAAACGTACAAGGCAGGATTCAGAAACTGCTGAACATCAAAGGCAAAAAGACAGTCGATGAACTGCACCGAGAGCTTGGTCTCACCATGTGGGACTTCTGCGGTATGTCACGTACGGAAGAAGGCCTGAGAAAAGCAAAAACCAAAATCCAGGAACTTCGTGCCGAATTCTGGCAAAATGTAAATGTGCTGGGTGGTAATGGCGAACTGAACCAAGAGTTGGAAAAGGCCGGACGGGTAGCTGACTTTATGGAATTGGGCGAACTCATGGTAGACGACGCCCTGAATCGTTCAGAGTCTTGTGGTGGTCACTTCCGGGAGGAGTCTCAAACACCCGATGGCGAAGCCCTGCGCAAAGACGATCAGTTTGCCTATGTGGCAGCCTGGGAATACAAAGGCGACAATCAGCCTGAAGTGTTGCACAAAGAAGAGCTCGTCTTCGAAAATGTAAAACTCACACAACGTAGCTATAAGTAACTATGAAGATAACCCTGAAAGTCTGGAGACAAAAAGACAAGAGCAGCAAAGGTTCATTCAAGACCTATCAGCTCGATCATGTGTCGCAGGACATGTCTTTCCTGGAAATGTTCGATGTACTCAACAACGACCTTGTAAAGAAGGGAGAGGAACCCATTGCTTTTGACCACGATTGTCGTGAAGGTATTTGCGGCATGTGCAGCATGTATATCAACGGACGACCGCACGGGCCGCTGCAGACTACTGCCTGTCAGCTTCACATGCGTACGTTTAAGGATGGCGAGACTATTACTGTGGAGCCCTGGCGCGCAAAAGCATTCCCTGTCGTGAGAGACCTGGTGGTTGATCGCAGTTCGTTCGATCGGATTCAGCAGGCTGGCGGCTACGTTTCTGTAAATACCGGCGGCGTACCCGATGCCAACGAAATTCCGATACCAAAAAGAATTGCCGATGAAGCCTTTGATGCGGCAACCTGTATCGGTTGTGGTGCCTGCGTAGCGGCCTGCAAAAATGCATCGGCGATGTTGTTCGTGAGTGCCAAGGTTTCCCAGTTTGCCTTGCTACCTCAAGGACATCCGGAACGCAAAACACGCGTGGAGAACATGGTGGCGCAGATGGACCAGGAAGGATTTGGTGCCTGTACCAACACGCTGGCTTGTGAGGCAGAGTGCCCGAAAGGCATCAGCGTGGCCAACATTGCGCGCATGAATCGGGAATATTTCGGTGCAAAATTATCGTCAGATAACGCCTGACCGGAAAATAGAACTTCAGCACAGCCACCCTCGGGTGGCTTTTTTTTGCCCTCAGGAACCGGTAAGATGACTATCCATTTTCGAATGTTCCGGTATTCATCTGCCGAACAAACCTAATGCGTATTACGCTTTTGGCCATTTTATCTATCGTATGGTGGGGGTGACTCAGCGCGAAAATCAATTCTCGTTAAATTCATCTACCTTTGCGGTTCATTATTTAAATAACATTCATGCAATCATTTGAAACCCTGGGGTTATCCGGGGAATTAGTGGAGGCCATCCGAGCACTCGGATTTGAGCAACCCACACCTGTGCAAAGCAAAGCTATTCCCGTTCTCTTACAAGGAAACCAGGACGTTGTAGCACTGGCGCAGACCGGTACAGGCAAGACCGCCGCATTTGGTCTTCCATTAACAGAGCTTGTTGACGAATTCGATAATACCACGCAGGCATTGGTGTTGGCACCTACCCGCGAATTGTGCCTGCAGATCACCAATGATCTGGGCAATTTTTCAAAAGGCGTAAAGCGATTGAACATCGTTGCTGTTTACGGCGGTGCCAGTATCAGCGAGCAAATTCGAAAAGTAAAAAAAGGGGCTCACATTATCGCCGCGACACCCGGCCGATTGATGGACTTGCTCTCCCGGAAAGTGGTCAATCTCCGCGAGATCCGTTTTGTGGTACTCGATGAAGCAGATGAAATGCTTAACATGGGCTTTAAAGACGATATCGATCATATTCTTTCGCATACAGCCGAGAACAAGAACGTATGGCTCTTTTCTGCTACCATGCCGCGCGAAGTTCGCACCATCGCGAGCACCTATATGAAAGACCCGGTAGAACTTACCATTGGTGAAAAGAATCAAAGCAACCGCAACATCGAACATCAGTATATGGTGGTTGACGAAAAGGATCGGTATGCTGCATTGAAACGTGTGGTTGATTTCAACCATGATATCTTTGGTGTGATCTTTTGTCGCACCAAACTTGATACGCAACGTGTTGCAGAACATTTGATCAAAGATGGCTACAATGCCGACGCGCTGCATGGCGATCTTACGCAACAACAGCGCGATCGGGTGATGCGCAACTTCAAGACAAAAGCTTTACAGTTGTTAGTCGCAACCGATGTGGCAGCACGTGGCATCGACGTGAGTAACATTACGCATGTGATCCACATGAACCTGCCTGATGAAATTGAGTTCTACACACACCGTAGCGGTCGTACTGCGCGCGCGGGCAAAACCGGTATCTCTATTGCGTTGCTCACCCGGAAGGAAATGGGGAAGATCAGGCAGATCGAAAAAACAATTCAGGCCAAATTCGAAAAGAAACAAATTCCCACCGGTGTTGAGGTTTGCGAAAAACGAGTGATCAATATAGTGCACCGGCTTCGCCAAGTTCACCTGGTGGAAGACGAGATTGCGCATTTTTTACCGTCGGTTTACGAAGAACTGAAAGACCTAAGCAAAGAAGAAATCATCAAACGTTTTACGTCGCTGGAGTTCAACCATTTCCTGGATTATTATCGCGACGCACCTGATCTTAACAAAAGTGAAAAAGGAGAACGTCATGAAAAAGATTCCGGTGGTCGTTATGTCACCGGAGATCGGTTGTTCATTAACCTCGGCAAGATGGACGGGCTGGATGCGGGAAAACTGTTGGGTATGATCTGCGATCGTTGTAACATATCCCGCGATGTTGTAGGGAAAATTGACCTGAAAGGCGCTTATTCTTTCTTTGAGATGGAGAGTGATTATACCAACCTGGTAAAAGACACGCTGCATGGCTTTGAGTACAAGGGCCGGATCGTGCGGATCGAGATCACGGAATCGTCATCACCAGCGTCCAGGAAAAGTAAGGATGGTAGGGATTTTAAACGAGGCAAAAAGAAAGACAACAAAAAATCCCGTTGGTAATCTAGTCTTCTTCGGCCACCATTTCGAACAAGGGTTTTTTCTCCAGGAAAGAATCCCGTTCTATATCTTTTAAGAGTGCTCTGTTCTGTTCAATAAAGCTGTTGTACTGACCGGCAATGATATCGTATTCTACGCGATAATTTTCCACGCGCTGGTCAGCTGCACGGATCTCGTCTACCAGTTTTTGCAGGGTTGTATTATAAGCGAATTCCGTTTGCGATTCAGCAAGGCTGATCAGTTCTGTTACCAATGAATTGGAGGCGAAATCATACTCTTCGATCACATCGGCATTAGCCATGGATTTTTGTGTATAACGGGTGCGCGTAAGCTGGTCGAGGCGCTCTTCGTAGGTGCGAAGCAGATCGCGGTGATTGGGTTTGGAGATCATAAGCTCGTGTAGCAGGTTATGCATGGCTTTGATCTTCCGGTTGTCGTCGTAGATCATGACATTCCACGCCGATAGCATACTATCTTGTAAGGCGAGATAGGTGTCGGTAAGCGAGTCCGCTTTCGTAAAATGAGTCTCTTTGCCTCGGGGCGCTTCTGTGCACTTGCAAAGCGTAAGCGCAGAACAAATGAAAATAAATCCGGATAAATAATACTTAACGTTCATGATCGGGGCTCCTTAATTCGATTACGACTGTAAAGCGGCAAATGTTTTATGGGTAAAGGGTAATTTATGAGGTATGTACTGTTTCCTGCAAATATGCCATGATTTAAAGTGGTTTAAACTGCTCAAATGCCTCTTTGCACTTGTTGCAGTAATGAATAGATCGACATAGAGTGGGGCCAAAAGTGTTGCGAAGTTCAGTATCCCTACTGTTGCACCGGGGGCATAAGGCGTGTTCCAACACATCAATGTCGGTGAACAGGTCATGCTTGGCCGGCGGCGGTGCGAGTCCGAATTTCTTTAGTGCCCGCTTACCGTTCTCCGAAATCAGGTCGGATGTCCACGGTTTGCGAAACGATACGTCGATGTGAACTTTTTCAATTCCTTTTTTCACGAGCACTTCTTCGATCTCCTGCTTCATCAGGTCCAGCGCCGGGCAACCGACAAAAGTAGGTGTCATTTCGATGTTCACTTGCGTACCCAGTATCTCCACGCCGGTGATCACACCGAGATCGACCAGCGACAAGACGGGTATTTCGGGATCTTTCACTTCCTCGAGCCATTGATAGACCTGATCGACCGTGAGCTTCTGCATGTGGTTATGGATAAACGATATCAAATGATCCGGGTATGATTTGGTTCAGGTGATGTTTCAGGTGCTTCACGTAATCTTCTGCCAGCCATTGAAGGGAATGCAGGTTTGTGCTGGTCTTACCCGTATCACAAACTTTTGCATAGTTACCGGCAGGCATATTCCTCAATACAGAACATATCTGGAAGTTGATCAGTTTCCAGTAAGTAATAACATCCTGTTTGTTTATTTCTTTATAGCCGTTGGCGATTACCCAGAAGTCCTGATCATAAACAATTTTGGGCGGCGCAGGTTCATATTGACCGCAGATAAATCTTCGCAAATTATTTTGCGCAGAGTCAATGAGGTGGCCGAGTACTTCTTTTTTGCTCCACTTGTGGGGCAAAGGCTTCGCCGAAAAATCCACGTCGGTAATGTTGCCGATCTTGTTTGAATAACTTTCTACAATTTGCCGAAGTTCTGAGATGACAAGTTCCATATTAAAATATCAATTATGAGTGACGTTCAAATAGCCAATCCTCAACCCCCAACCCCCAACCCCCAATCCCTAATCCCAATCCCTAAATCCCCAACCTACCATTCAGCGCTGGGATCGATCTTGAACACTTCAGACATCTCGTCGAGCAAGGGTTGAAGGTGTTCGCTATGTTTTCCTGATCTGCCACCCAGCACGGGCACCATGGCTTTCCAATCAGGTAAATGTAACGCTGTGGCCTGTATCACTTCCTGAACTTTTTTGATCCATTGTTCCTGGAGTTTCTTTTCACCTCCAAAAACTTTTGAATCGATAAGATCCTTTTCGTAGGGCGATTCTTCAAACATTCCCAGGGCAAACGGCATGGCGTAGTCCAAGGACTTCTGTAAACGCAAAATGCTTTCTTCGGTTGCCGACCCCAGTTGTTTGATCCAGGTGTTGGCGTGCAGGGTATGGTATCTTAGTTCTCCCTTGATCTTTCGGGCTAATTCTGCTACAAGTTGAAAAGCGGACTCGCCAAGCATGTCGAAGCGGATTGCCAATGCAGTGTCGTATAAAAAATGACGGATGAGGCTGAAGTCGTATTCGCCGTTAGGTAATTCAACAAAGATGCAATTGTGGAATTGATCGGCGTTGCGGGTAAACGCAATAGTGTCGGGATGCTGTT
>JBMOKS010000262.1:0-13303 GCA_049324355.1 Bacteroidota bacterium | reverse complement strand
GCGCCTGGCTTTGTCCGACCTTATCTTGGGCCATGGAAGAAAAGGCAATGTCTTCTTCCAATAGGGGACCGAAACCTGTCCATTCGGAATTGCGATGGCCGAGGATCAGCTGATCGTCTGCGATCTTGTATAAGAGTTCTTTAATGGCGAGTTCGTTCATAAAATTTATTTCGCGCGTTCTAAAAATTCTTTCAATTTATCACCGCCCTTGTAGTCGGCGGCGTCACGGAATTTCTTTTCCGGCAAGGTGATCCACAGGTCTTTTTCTTCAGGTGATGTAAAGCGGATGTTCATGGTGGCAATGGCCCAAATGTTGAGCACGACCTTGTCTTTGCCAAATTGAGTTTTGGCTTGTGCCATAGCTTCCTGGGGAGAAGCGGCGCTGACCGTACCTACATGGGTGTGTTGTTTCCCACGTTTTATCAAATGATAGATTTCGAAATTTACTTTTTCGCCGGCCTGAGCGGGTACATGGTGAATGAGATCATAAGCGTTTGCATTGGCTTCTGTCATGGGAGAAACATAGACATTGCGGGTGTCTGCCACGCACAATGAAGTACAGGTAAACCGGCGCGTGAATGCTTCTTTTGCCAGCACGTATGCCATTTCGAGATTAGGCGCGTGTACGATACCTTCGTGCTGAAAGGGTTTACCGTCGCGCGGTTGTACAAATACTTCGAATGTGCCAAACTGATCAAGCGGTGCCTTGGCCTCGATCTGGCCGGGCTGCCCGATACTGGGAAGTCTGTTGACTCTGGGATCTAATGAATTCACGCAGGCTACTGGTTTAGTGGGTTCTGGATATAAAGTTGTGTAAACTGTGAAGTGACATTTTACAATTCATAAAAAAAGAAAAACTAAAAGTAGAGATCATGCGTTGCAAAATGGTGATGGGTTATGAAATACATTGAATTTCTTTGGGCTCTCGATCTTTTGTCAAAATACTATCCTAAATACTATAGTAACGATCTGTTATTGCTTGCCGACGACATCTGGAAATGGTTAAACAACGAACTACCTGAAGACAGCAGCTCCCTGGCCTATCTCAAAAGCTGTTTTAATTCTCCCACAGAAGCTATCCGGGCGGTATGGAAAGAAATTCAGCTCATGGCCGGACCATACATAAACTCCAATTAAGCCAGCGGCGCTACGTACGTGCTTTTCGGCGATTTCAAGGCCTGGCGCACCCATCTACCTCTTTCTTCAGCAATTCTCCTCACCTCCAAACGTTCCTTGTTGCAGGGGCCATCGCCATTGATCACTCTTTTGAATTCTTCCCAGTCGGGTTCAGTATACTCCCAGCGACCTGTTTCAAGATTTTTCTTCAGGTTCGGATCGGGGATGGTGAAGCCCAGCTCCCAGATTTTTGGAACGTACATATCTAAAAACTGATTGCGAGTATCGTCGTTGGTAGCCATTTTCACTTTCCATTTCATCAACACCTCGGTGTGGGTTGAAATTTTATCGGCAGGGCCGAAGAAGTGCATCATCGGCGCCCACCAGCGATTGATGGCCTCCTGGAACATTTTACGTTGTGTGGCGGTGCCTGCGGCAAGATAAATAACGCAGTGGTGGCCGTACTTGAGGTGGAAAGATTCTTCAGCACAAATTCGATCGAGGGCCCGGCAATAGGGACCATAGCTTCCTTTGGCGTTGGCCAGCTGATTTACAATGGCGCCGGCGTCTACGAGCCAGGAGATGAAGCATGAATCCGCCCACGTGAAGGCCGGGTAGTTGAAAATATTCGAATATTTGGATTTTCCGGAGATGAGGTCCTGGATCATTTCTTCGCGGGTTTTACCCAGCGTTTCCGCGGCGCTGTAGAGCAACTGCGCGTGGCCCACTTCGTCCTGAACTTTGGCCATGAGGGCGAGTTTGCGTCTGAAGCCGGGTGCGCGGGTAATCCAGGTTCCTTCGGGCAAGGCTCCGATGATCTCGCTGTGAGCGTGTTGTTCGATCATGCGGATCAGCTGCTTGCGGTAGAGATTGGGCATCCAGTCGGCCGGCTCTATTTTTTCGCCCCGTTCAATGCGGGCTTCGAATTCTGTCAGCTTTACGGGATCTTCCTGGGCTACGCTGTCGGTTTTTATTCCTTCAAATGTATTTCCACCTCCGTACATAACTTATTGGTTAAATTGGTTTTCGGGCTAAATAAAATACCTCGGCTGATAAGGGGCTAGCTTATCGAGGCCCCAAAGATAATAAAACCAAACACTTGTTAGTAGAACAGTCCTATTTTGGATTTTGTTTCAATCCGTTAACCAGCATGTCGGAGAGCTGAATGCCAAGTTCCACCGGTTCGATTATTCCACTGGGGTCGTACCACATGGGCATCCAGTTAAGGGAGGAGAATAAAGTCATCACCGCCAATTTTTTATCAATAGTGGTTTTGAATTCGCCATTGTGCACGCCTTCTTCGATAATAGACTTAAAGCGGTTGATATAATTGATACGCAGCAGCAGGAAGTCGCGCAAATAAGGCTGGCTCAGGTGGCGGTGTTCATTCATGAAAACGGCAGATGCTGTAAGGTCTTTTGCCATGACCTGAATATGGCCGATGATGCCTTTGCGCAGTTTTTCGCTGGCTGTGAGATTTTGCTTCTCTACCTCTTCCAATGATTTTCTGAACTCGGCAGCCATGTCGAAACACAAGCTACGCAGGATCTCTTCTTTGGATTTGATGTGCGAATACAAGCTGGCGGCCTCAATTCCCAACAATTGGGCCAGGTCGCGCATAGAAGCTGCCGCATAACCTTTTTCCTTGAAAAGCTCTGCGGCTTTCCGTATCACTTGTTCCTTCCTCGATAAGTTTACAATCGCTTCGGCCATATATTCAAAATTAGAGAAAATAAATCAGAACCCCGAAAACATCGTCATCAGACTTTGCGCTACTTTGGTGTTCTTATGGTGTTCATTTCAATTCGTCAATACTTTTATAAACTCAATAACGCTTTAATGCTGTGCCTGTTGTTGCCGTTGTTGACATTCCTCGCGCTCTATCTGCAAGCGTTTGAAACACTACCGAAACTGCCTCAGCCTTACCTCGACTTGGTGTTGCCTGGTGTGCTGACCATCAATTGGGCAATAGCGTTTTATTTATTTGATAAAAAAATTAAATCAATTCGTAATGATCAAGGATTGCGTGCAAAACTTGAAAAATATTTCGCCTTAACAATCGTTCGTTACATCCAAATTACAGGCGGGCATTTATTTTTAGCTGCTGGTTTTTACATCACACAAGAAGATGTTGTCACAGGAATTTTTGTGGCCAGCATGGTATTGGCGGGTCTCTTGTGGCCTACTTCAGCAAAGGTTTGTAAGGACTTGAAATTGAGAGGTGATGAGCGAGAGATGGTGTACTATAAGAAGGACGAGCTTTGAAACTGGATAGCGGATGCTTGATTCTGGATGTGCGGCTGACCGTGTTTGCATTTTATTTGTCTCCCGATATCGGGACATCACGCGCCATTAGCCTGCCTGCCCGTAGGCAAGTAACTTGAATTTGATACTGGATTCCGGATACCCGGTGCTTGATTCTGGATAATCCTGTTGAAGGATTTTTTCTAGCATCCAGAATCAAGCATCACACACCTAGAAGATTACTCCGAAGCTAAAGGCGTTGAGTTTGGGACCTTTGTCAGTAGAGAAGAGTTCGTTTAGATCGTAGTTGAAGAAAAGGTCTGTCGAACGGAAACCGATTTGCAGTCGTGCGCCGTATCTCAAATTGTTGAGGTAAAAGCTGCTTCGGTCTTTTTCTTTCTCGCGACCGTCGTCGTCTTTGATCACCATCTTCGAACGGCTCGATATTCTGTAGCCCACGTAAGGACCGATACCGATGCGGAAAGAGTTTCCGTAGCCATCCCACATTCTTGGTTTGCGTCCGTGATCGCCGAAGTCTATCACCGGCACGAACGATGCGTTGACGTACGTTGCCGTGAGTTTGCTCTTGATGTGATTTACATCGCGCGGATCGAGCACAAACTCTACGCCACTATCGGTTTTCTGAATTTGTACGGCGTCGTTTTCGAATTTAAAATTGTACCAGCTTATGCCGAGTCCCCACTCGAGGAAGAAGTTTCTGCCTACCCGAGTGCGTTGTATGGATGATCCTGCGATATACCATGAACCCCAGGGACGAACGGCGTACAGCGCATTATCATTATCTGGAAATTCTCCATCGGCCAGGTAGTTGTTGGTGCCGAGGTCGAAGTTAAATGATTGCCAGGTTCTGCCTCTTCTTCCTCTGCGATATTCTACCTTGCGGTTCCATTCGTCATCATCATCGTCGTCGTTGTTGAAGCTGTTGTTATCGTCTCCATCATCGTTGTTGGAGCGACCTGAACTCCAGTCTTCTTCCGCAGTTTCCTGTGCGACATCGCTATCCGTTGCGGTGTCAGGTTGGCTTAATGCTGAATCGCTCCTTTCAAGACGCAACAGTATATCCTGAAATAGCTCCTGAAAATTATAATGTTTCAATGTTTCCAGATCACTGCGATCTTGCATGGTAAAAACTACTTTGCTGGTCTTGGCCAGCGACACAATCACGGTGTCGGCCTTGCCTTCGCTCGCCTGCCGGTTGGCAAGGTTCTTCTGCTGTCCATGCGCAGCGCACAATATTCCAACAAACAGTACAGACAATATTACTCTACTCATAAAAGTTACTTGTTTTGACTACGTTGTTTTTCATTCTTAAAATTCAGCGCGAGAATTTCATTCTTCTTCTGCCGGAGGTCGCCAAACGGATCCTGGTTGTGTTTCAGGTCGTAAGCCTTGTCCAACAGCTTTCTCAACGTAGATGGTTTCTTTTCGCCGGTGGTTGCTTCTGCCAATGACTTTTTGTTCAGATATTTTTCATTCACCTCCTCAGCTGAATAAACCAGTGTGACATTCGATTTTTCTTCTGTTACATTTTCTTTTTCTGTTACATTTTCACCCACTGCGTCAGATGTTTGCGCAACTGCAGGCAATTCTTCTTTCTGCATGATGACGCTCTCGACTTCAGAGACCTCAGTTACGGTGACGTTGTTTTCGGCAACCACGATATCTTGCGGATGATCAATTTTTTCTATTGTTCTCTCCGGATCTTTAGATTCCGGCCTCTTTTCGGGTTGAGGGTTGGCAGTTTCCTTATTGTTCTCTTTTATATTGTTCACTCTTGGCACTTCTCTTTTTTCCGCCAAAGCAGGCTGTGATTCCTGTTTAGTCGCATGTTGTTTAGGCTGCTCAACCGGTTGTTGTTTGTTGTTGTTTTTTTGTGAAGCCAACGCTGGTGCTGATTTTTCATTGAATTGGGACGTCCATAAAAAAATAGCGACCGAGGCCAACAGCAGCAGGGCAGCGGCAATTTTCAGCCAGAGCGTTCTGTCATTTTTTTTATCCAGTTTAGACTCAATGCGACTCCACGCTGCGGATGGTGCAGTTTTTTGATAGCCCTCTAATTTCACACGAAAGAGTTTATCAGGTTGCTGATTCATGATTGCTAATTTTTTGTTTCGTACTCCAGTCATTTTCGGCGAGCATTTTTTGCAAATACACCCGCGCGCGGCTTAGCTGCGACTTGGATGTGTTTTCGCTGATGCCCAGTTGCGCGGCGATCTCTTTGTGAGAGTAGCCATCGATAGCATACATGTTAAATACCAGACGATAGCCGGCAGGCAGCTCCTGGATCATTTTTAACAGGTCTTCGGCTTCGAGGTGATCGCTAAGCCGGTCGAAGTCAGGTTCACGATCTGCTTGCTCCAGTTCTGTTTCCAGGTACATGGTGCGGCCCTTGCGAAGGTGGGTAAGTGCTTCGTTCACCATGATCCTTTTAATCCACCCCTCAAAACTTCCCTCTCCCTTAAACTGATCGATCCGTTCGAAGATCTTTGTAAATGCCATCACCAGTATATCTTCGGCTTCCATGGCATGTTTTACATAGCGATAGCATAAACCGTACATTTTGGATGAATAAAGGTCATAAAGTTGCTGCTGAGCGCTACGATCGCGCTTCAGGCAACCTTTGATCAGTTCATCTTCTTTTGCCCGGTAGATTTTAAATTCCATTTAAGGGTTCTGGGGTTAAGATGCCTAAACGAGGGGTGAGGTTGCTTAGGCCCTAAATTTTATCTTTTCTTTGGCTCTAATAGGCTAATAGGCCGCTGCATAATCTACTGTGATGGTGATCCAGGCGAATTCTTTGGGTTTAACAGTGACGGTATTAATGCGTCCTTGGCCGTCGAAAAGGTTCGCAAACAGCCCTTTTGGTTCCTGCGTGAATACAGAATATTGGCCAGGGGGCAGTTTTACACGGAAACTTCCATCCTGACTGCTTTTCGTTTTTGCAACAAGCCTGGTTTTGATGTCACTGAAAAAGCCATTTTGCTGTGTGGTTTGTTGCAGGGTGACAGCCTCATAAATGAGGATTTCGCGGATAATACCCTGCTGGGGGGCTTTGGCCCTTTCCGGGCCGGGCATTTGATCGCCTGCAAGCCAGAAAACCTTTCCCTTGATGCCTTGTTTCTGGGCATGAGCCCCAAAAGCTATTGCCATCAATACCACGAAACCAACGAATGATTTCATATACCCTAAGGTATGAAAAAGTAAAGAGCCGGAGTCATTTCCGGCTCTTCAAATATGTTGCTTGTTTCACGCATGATTCTACCAAAGAATGGCGATCAGGCACATCAGAAGGAAGAGTATGATGAAAATCATAGGGGTTGGGGTTTCGGTTTCTAATCTGTTGACTATCAGTTGTCACGTCGTACAATATTGGGGTGTCCGCGGTAATCAATGTCGCTGGCCGGGCCCTCTTCCATTTCCAACGTGCCGGTCACATTCACTTTTGCTGAGGAGGCACCGGATGTTTCCACAAAGGCGTCGCGTACTTCCAGGTTGTAGGCCCTCAGTCTTGAGGCAAATTCTACATGGGCGTTCAGATTGGCGGAGCGTCCTTCCAGGTCTGCTTCTGAACTGCCGCTCAGTTTTATGGTTAAGTCCTGTGTATCCACGTCGCCTCTCAATTTAACTGGCCCACGCAAGTCTATTTCAATTTCCTCGCTGGTAAATTCATCGAGCCGAATGTTACCCACGCCTACGGCTTCTATCCGTTCAATTCTTGGCATGGTGATATTAAGGCGCATTTCGGCAATTTTGAGGTTCCTGAGCTTCCAATTAAATTCCTGTTCACTTTTAAAGTCTATGATCAGTGTTCCGCCTGAGCGGCGAATATCGTATTTGTCCTTTTCGAGTTCAGATCCCATTACTTCTACGGAATATTCCTCCCCATGGCTGATCCTGACATCAAATTTTCCACTGATCTCAATTTCGTCAAAGTCTACGAGGTCGCTGAATTCAGTTTCTTCGTTTTTAGGGCACGACATGCATTCCAGACCCTCTTCAGTCATTTTCCAGGTATAGCCGTCGTGGTAGTTATAGTCGACGTACTGTGAAATGAACCTGCTGATACCTTCATCCATCGTGAACGGGAAGTTGTACGGGATGTAGAGATCCATGTGCAGGCGTTGTGCACGGAATATCGCATCGGGCTTGAATTGTAAATTGCTATCGAAGGTTAAAACCGAGTCTTTGAAATCAACTTTATAGTCTACCATCTTGGCATTTTCGATCGCTTTTGCGCGACTGCTTCCTTGGGCTTCATAAGACTGTACCAGTTTGAATTCGGTGCCTTCGTATCCTTTCAGCGTAAGATCTACGGCGTCATAGTCGTCCATGCCGATCTCGTTGATCTTCAACACAGCGGTTTTGCCATTGACGGTGTATGAACTTTCAACTCTGTATTCGGCGTCCTCTTTGAAGGCGAAAGCTATTTTAGGTATTCCAACCGCCAATACTGCTGCGCTTACGAAGAAGAGCACAAACAATGTCCAGCCGACGGTAGCATTAAACACGATTCGTTTTGCTACAACCGATACACCCAGCAGCACGACGAATATGGCGGGCACCACGAGGCCGATGAAGGCGGCTACGGCGGTCCATGAAGGAAATGCTCTCAATAAAGCCTCCACCGGTACACTGGTTTCATTCAACTCGGTCATCCATGGCAAAGAGAATGCGGTGCTTGAAAATATGCCAAACAAAATCCCAGCGGTCACTACGGTGGCGAACAACAATCCAACACCAACGATGACGATCATCATGCCGATTGCGACACGAACTACTTCTACCAGGGGCGCCAGTATCTTACCCAATCCTGTGATGATGATGCCGATCAATCGAAAGGGGAAGAGCAGCACCTTGGTTAAGGTACTTTCATTGTCGGGAGATTTTTCACTCTGACTTTTTTTGATAGTCGATTCTATATTCGACAAGGTTACGGGTTCTCCCTGCATTTGCACTTTGTCGGTCAGTGTTTTGGCTTCGGGTAGAATGAGCCATAACACGATGTAGACAAAAAATCCAAGACCTCCGATGATCGTGAAGATGACGAACAGCAATCGAACGGCGATGATATCTATGCCGAGATATGCCGCTACACCGCCTGAAACTCCCGAGATAATTTTTCTTTCGCGATCGCGGAACATTTTCTTATCAACCACGGGCTCGTCGAGATCATACGATCCGGGTATCATGATCCACATGATAACATAGATCAGCAGGGGAATTCCGTAGGCAAACAGAAACAACGCGAAGAGCAGTCTGATCCACAGGGCGTCGATGTTGAAATAGTTAGCAAGCCCCGCACACACGCCGCCAAGAATTTTGCGCTTCTGATCGCGCATCAGTTGTTTGGGAGGCGTATAGGTGCGTGTTCGCTGCTGCTCGGATGTTTTTTGTTCTTCTCGCGGTTCCTCTTCTGCTTCGGCCCCGGCTCCCGATTCTTCGACGACAGGGGTCTTGGGGGCTTCTTCCTGGTCTTCCACCGCTTTGAAGTCGCTTACACTACCCATGGTGGCCACGAGTGAGTTTACGTCTTCGGCGGTAATCACCTGTTTTTCTTCGTTGAGTTTTGACAGGAAGATCTCGGCAATACGACTTTCAATGTCGGCGAGGATTTCACTGCTGTCTTCGAAGGTAGAGAAGTATTTATTGATGGAGTCGAGATATTTTTTAAGCGTTTCGTAACCGTCTTCCTCAATGTGAAAGATGATGCCGCTGATATTGATGCTGATATTCTTTTTCATATTGTATTAAGTCGGTGGATTAGGCGTTGGATTTTGAAGTGATCATCTGGGTGGAATGCACTAATTCGTCCCAGGTTTCGGTCAGTTTTTCCAGGAATTTGCTTCCACGGTCAGTGAGTTTATAATACTTGCGTGGTGGTCCGGATTTGGATTCAATCCATTTGTACTCCAGAAGTCCCGCATTCTTGAGGCGGGTGAGTAAGGGGTAGAGGGTACCTTCTACGACGATCATTTTAGCGGCTGTAAGTTCATCCAACATATCGGAAGCGTAAACTTCGCCCCGCGAAATAATATGCAGGATGCAATATTCCAAAATGCCCTTTCTCATCTGTACTTGCGTGTTTTCAAGGTTCATACATCCATTTTTAGTCAATTCTAAGTTCCCATACAGCCATATACGCGCCAGAACTATGCATGACCAAGTACTAGGCTCTAATATTCGCATTTAATTTTTGTAATACCTATAAATCAGATAGTTACAATTGTCGCCAAAATCGTTGGAGGCGTCATTACCCGGAAGACAACCATTGAAAATGTTCGAAAATGTCCAAAGGACGAGCGTGAAATGAACATAATCGAACACCTCTAAAAGCAGTGTTTGCGTTTTTGAGGCCCGGATGAAAATTTATGAATCAACGCATGTTCCTTAAAAACGGACAAAATTATTTCCTCATGAAAACGGCAACATTCACAGATTCCGGCAAAATTTAAAAAAGCAGCTGACCAGGCTGGAGGACGATCAGGATATCCTGATTCTATCGGGGCTCAGGAACAAAGATTTTGTTGTTCTCACACTCGAGGCATTCAACGCTATGGAAGAAACAGCTCACTTATTGTCTACACAAGCCAATGCCAGCCGATTGTTAGAGCGTATTGAACAAGATAGGACGGGTAATGTCACTGCAAGAGAACTTGATTTGGATGATGAAAAACCCGCAAAGTCAAAAGAAAAAAATAGCCTAAAACACCTCGAAGCATGAGAATAGCATTCACGGAACATGCTTGGGAAGACTATGGTTACTGGCAGGAAAAATGACATTCGCACGTTGGAGAGTATCAATGACCTGAGATCCATTCAAAAGAATTGGAAAACCAGAACCATTAAAAGGAAATCTCGGCGGATATTGGTCGCGAAGAATTACCGGTGAGCATAGACTGTTTTATAGAATTTCGAGTGTTAAACCCGAGCAGACGCTTACTATAGTTCAAGCTAGATTTCATTACGATTAGCCTATCAAGAAAATTTTGACAATTTTACTTACACCCGTAAGTACTCCAAAAGCAGTAGGTACAAGTTCATTCCACATTAATTTTTTAACAAAGCACTCAATGCTCGCGTGGTTGCAAGTAAATTTTACTCAACTTTATAACGTAATCATTGTCTTAAAAGCTTTATGAAAAAAATCTACTACCCTCTGCACGCCTTGCTCTGCGTGATGTTTTGTATTTCGGTAACTCAAGCTCAACAAAAGTTTTGGTTCACAGTACCTGGCAGTTATGTGCCACCCGCCAACGCCGCTTACCATGTTAACCTGGATGGAACGGACCTCGTGAAGGCCACAACCTTCGAACCTCTGGGTGGAAAGTCAGAAGCAATCTTTCAAGCATCCAACGGCGAAATATTCGGAACTACCTACGGGGGTGGTGCGAATGGCTTTGGTACGTTATTCAAGATCGGCGGCAACGGAATCGTAAAGCTTCATGATCTCAATTATGGTGAGTCTGCTATGGAACTGACGGAAGGAAACGACGGATTCATTTATGGTGCAGGTTCGGACGGTATTGGTTCCTGCATTTTAAGATTCAGACCCGATGGAACCGGGTATGAGCGTAAGCACATTTTTACGTATGGATTTGGTCAGGCACCAATATTAGCGACAAGCACCGGAGAGATTTTCGGTACGGCCCACATCGGCGGTGCCAATGGCAATGGTTATATCTACAAATTCAAGCCGGGCCTTGCCGGTATTGAGATCGTTTATAGCTTCGATCGTTTTGCAACAGGTGCTTACCCTAAAGGTGGACTTATAGAAGGCGCAGACGGATTTCTGTACGGCGCCACCAGAAATGGCGGAGCAAAGAATTACGGTGTAATTTATAAGGTTCGTCCTTCGGGTCAGGATTTTCAGGTACTTTATCAGTTTGACAACATAAGCGGACGTTACCCGAACAGGGGCCTGGTACAGGATGCTTCCGGTAATTTGTATGGCACAACCCACGGCGGCGGTACTTTTAAAAAGGGCCTGATCTTTAAAATAGCTTCCGATGGTACAGGCTTTACAAGATTACATGAATTTCAAAACTCGATTTATATAAGCGAATCGTATGAGGAACCGCTCCTCCTGAGCAGCGATAGTTATTTATACGGTCGTGCGGTGGAGACAACGAATCAGGTGATCAGGATAAAAACGGATGGAAGCGATTACGGAACGGTGTTTACCGGGCCTAGCACGGGCATTCACGATCTGAGATTTCTGAAGCCTATTCAGCCGTCAGTTAAGCTTGCTTCTCCGGCCAACAACGCTACCGTTCATTATTACGTGAGTGGCTACGTTCAGGCAGTGCCAGGCGCATTGACTTATCTTGTTGAACTTGCTACCGCACCTGACTTTAGTGGCCCGGTACTTAGAACCGCTTCCGCTTATCCTGATGCCCCTGAATTTATTCCCTTTCCCTGGAAAAAAGTAGGCACGACTTATTACGCGAGAGCCAAGTCAAGTCTATGGCCCGAATTCGGACCGGTCATTTCCTTTAAAACCTATGGTGTGGAGCGTTATATGATTGTTACCAAGCCAACCAATGGTTCGACAGGCCACGCGGCAATCAATCTAAAAGTTACCGCCAACGAAGTAAGAACAGGTAACGACTTCGGAGGGGCAGTGACAGCAAAGCGTTACACCATCGAGCTTAATACATCGGCCGATTTTACAGGAGCTTCTATAGTCAAGTCAAGCGCAATTGATTACCAGCGCACGTTGATTTTTCCGGAACTGGAATACAACACAACATATTATACCCGTGTGAAAACAGAATTGTTTCCCGGCTGGGGCAACGTAACCAGCTTTACCACAATGCCTGAACCGATGAGCGAAGGAATTGCAGGTAGAGTTGTAACAACAGGTCAGGATGAATTGCAGCAAGAAACAAATTTCGCCGTTGACGTTCGGCCGAATCCTTTTCAATCGCACGTAATCGTTACAGCGCGATCGACTGAATACGAGAAGGTGCGTATCGTCGTTACTGACATTAGCGGCCGACTGGTTTACGAAGGCCATGCTTCACCCGGGCAGGAATTGCAGCTAGGTGATGAACTCGCCTCGGGTTTTTATATCCTTCGGGCCACCAACAGCCGGCAATCGGCAACACACCGCCTGTTGAAAAACTAAGAGTTTTTAACGATCGTTGACGAGAGTTGAAGGTTTACTTCAACTCTTTTTTATTTCCAGCCATGGTCGCTTGGCCGGTTCTGTCCTCACAAATTTTCAAATCCTATAGAATATTCTCCACACAAGAAACCGAACTGCTCTTTATGACATGGTTTCTGGTCGCATTGCCTGGCGGTATAAAGTTGATGGGCAATCCGTTCGCCAAAATCTATGTTCAACATTTGTCGAAATCGTGTATGGAAAATTTATACCGTATCAGCGCACTGGGTGTGCTCTTATTTCTCAGTCAAAGTTCAGCGGCAGATGGATATTTGCGCGAGGACACTAAAGTTGTTTCCAATATTACACCTGCAGTCACGTCGTTTGTTTCCAAGCCGTATCACGGCGCTGTTAACGTTTCGCCATTCGATTTGAAAGTCACCGCCAACGTAGCGGAAGGAGCAACTCGATATACCATTGAGTTGAACACCAAACCGGACTTTACCGGTGTTTCATTCATTAAGACGAGCGCGAAGGACCACGAGCGCACTTTGATATTCACAGGATTGCGCTACACGACAACATATTATACCCGCGTGAGCACCAATGTGTCGGGTTATGGCAAGACAACACAATTCACAACCTGGGCGGAAGAGTTTCCCAGCTTGGCAGAACCGGCCAACGGTGCAGCTGAGCAAAGTGCCAACGTCATTAGAGTTGTGGTGGATCCCGTGGCTGGCGCGCGGCGATACACCGTACAACTCAGCGCTACGACAGACTTTTCCGGGAGTATGATGACGCTGCGCAGCGTTGAAG
>JBMOKS010000261.1:0-2405 GCA_049324355.1 Bacteroidota bacterium | reverse complement strand
GGTTCCCGATTCGGCAAACGTGTCATAAGGCAAGCGTATAGCTGTGATGAGGTCAGCATTCTTCATTAGATGTTCCCTTATCTCGCGGTTGCCGGGACTGTCCATCAGTCCGTTCGTAGAGATGAAGGCAAGTATTCCACCATTCTTTAAATTATCGAGTGATTTGACGAAGTAGTAGTTGTGGATGCGTGTGGTGGCTTTGATCTTCACCGGGATGGCTTCGCGGAAGATATGGTCATCATACACACTGGTGCTTCCGAACGGAATGTTGCTGACCGCCAGATCGAAGTTCCTGTTCTTAAAGTTCTCATAGCCAGAGTGAATGACTTCAATATCAGGGTGCAATTTTTTCAATGCCTCCGAAGCCAGGAGATCTTTTTCGATAGCGGTAATTGCACTTTGTGGAAAATTCTTTTTCAGCACCTTCACGAAATTCCCCGTTCCCGCTGCTGGTTCAAGAATGGATTCAATGGATTCATTACTGCGTTTGATGCTCTCAAGTATCGGCTCCGTGATGAATGGCGGTGTATAAAAGGATGTGAGGATACTGTTCTTTAGGGAAGACACCGCTTCATCATAACGGTTGCCAAAACGATTTCTCAGAAGTTCATGGAATTTATTGACCTCTGGCTCATATCGTAAATCTTCGACACTCCAGGCAGACCGGTTGTTCAACGGCAATAATAATTCCTTCAATGCACCAAACCCATTGAACTGCATTTCCGTGAGCCTGCCGTTGGTATGACCTGGTGCAAGCAACTCTTCCAACAGCACCAGCCCATTTTCATATGCCTGCCGTTTCGAAAACTTATTCATCGGCTTCGCTGATTCCGGCCAGGCATTCCTTCAAGGCTATTTCTTTTGCTCCGGCTTCATCGTAGCCGTTGTGCATAGCGGTCTCCAGCGCTTCGAGGTATACATCAACCCGGTGGCTGATGAACTCATCCTCCGTCATTTTGCCGAGGAAGGATTTCTGGTGTTCTTCTGATAAATCTTTCAGGGCTGTGCGGATAACACGACTTACCAGAAAATCAAGGTTGGATATTTCGTTTGAGTTGTTCATGGTTGAAAGGATAAGGACGGAAGATCAGACCACTGAAGAATGATCTTTAAAAACAAAAGCGAATTTGAGATTTACCCAACTGTGAAATTCACAAGTTGGTACCAAGGTGGGGGATTTTTAGCTTAGGGTAGCGAAGATTTTTTGTGGTATGGGTTCCAAATGTTTTTGGATATATTGGTAAAGCATTTATCAATTCAAACATTACGTGAAAATTAAGATACGAGGTTTAAGCGTAGATTCGAATTTGTTGTTTCGGGTCGAGTGGAAATTTCCCCTACCAAAAATTTATCTCCATGAGCGATTTGAAAGTATTGCGAAATGGACTTCACGTACCATTGTTGGTTTGGGTATTTGCGCAAGCCTTTTGGCACTTCCTACTTTTGCGGACTTTTCGGCTGCAGTATTTCTCCTTTTTCTTGAGGTAGTGGTTGAGAAAATCGTATTTGAGTATAGTGTATTAATAGTTCAACCTCCTCCGAATTTTGTCGTGGACGAAGATCAATGGGTCACAAATGGATATCTTTTCCCGGAGCCACAATACAAACAGCAGTATGATTTACAGAATCATTTTGGTCCTGTTTACAAGGATGAAGTATACGGAAAACAGTTTTTTGACTACTTGAAATCCTGGAACACTAGTGATCCAGATGATGTAGACAATAATATTAGCCTATCATTTGTTGTGGAGGAGGATAACTCATATACCACATATATCTATGCGAATCCTGATCGAAAGTGGCTTGATGTTGCATTTAATCTATACAGAGAAAATGTTAAGTATGAAAAATATGGAAAGGTTCAGCAATCAGTGGTAATGCAGATGGTTTACTGGAAGACACTACCAAACCTGAAAGGAACATTATTCTATTCTTTCACATCTGTACAGGAACGAGATAAGAAATTTCACTTTTGCCCTTTCTATATGATCAATGGGAAACCTGTTGCTATTGATAGCCACATTATCACGAAATACCATTATAGCTTTAAAAAGCGTGAGGAAATTACAGATCGAGATTTGGAGTTCTACTATGGTCCAACAATAAAAATTGACCCTGATGTCAAGCGTAGTATTCCGCCAAATCCGCAGGATGAAGTCAATAGACTTTTTAGAACTGACATGGAGACCGCGCTCAACTCGGCTGTCAGTGTTGAGTTTGGGCTTTCGGAGAATTATGAAAAGTCGCCACCTGTAATCTATATTATCTTCGAGACAGCGGCTCTTGCATCAAAGGCTTATGGGCTATTTCTTCGAAGATTTACAAGTTACAAATGTAACGCAGAAGTCCGAAAAGACAGAAAAGGGTTAGCCATTAAGTTCAGGGAAACTGATGAGTTATTTGCA
>JBMOKS010000260.1:0-2412 GCA_049324355.1 Bacteroidota bacterium | reverse complement strand
GCCAAAGCATTTGAACTTGTGCACCGTTATGCCGATCAGGCCATGGCCTTAGACAAAAATGTGGCCGAAAGCCATGTGGCCAAAGCCAGCGCATACTTGTTCTATGAATGGAAATGGAAGAAGGCCTACGACGCCCTTCAGAATGCCATCCGCCTGAATCCCGCTGTTACTTCGGCTTACCAGTTGCAGGCGTTCTACTATATTCTGGCTGGACAAAAAGAGAAAGCCATACAAACAATGGAAGAGGCTGTACGTCTGGACCCCTTATCGCCCATCATGAATCATCATCTGGGCAACACCTATGTATTTGCTGAAAGGTATGATGACGCCATACGCCAAGCCGACAAACTACTCGAGATCGACCCCCAGATGCGCATCGCCATAGAACTCAAAGCCTGGGCCACCGGAATGAAAAACGAATGGCCGCAAGCGCTGAAACTTTTCGAAGAAGTGCACCGGCTTACTCGTCATCCCTTAAAAGGATTGATGGGCATAGGATATGCGGCCGCTAGGTTGGGTGACAAGGAAAGGGCCTTGGATTGCATTCGAAAAATAGAACAACGTCAAGCCGAAGATCCCGACTCTGTAGTAGATGCCGACCTTGCCGGAATATGGTTTGCATTGGGCGATATGGACAAAGTATTTTACCACATCAACCAATGCGTGCAGAAACGTATAGCGCCGGTGGATTTTTTTCTGGAATACCCTGTCTTTCAGGAACTGCGCAAAGATCCACGCTTCGCGGAATTGAAAAAGAAAACAGGCGTTGAACACATTTGAGTTCATTGACTGCGTTTAACAATTTTTTCAAGTCGTTGCTCGTGTTGGGAATCGGACGTTAATTTGTATGGGCTTAAAGTTACAAGGCCATACACAATCAGATGCTGTTAAATTCAAGGCCGCCATTGGCAGAACGTATGCGACCGGCAAAACTCGATGAGCTAATCGGACAGGAACATCTCACCGGACCGAGTGGTGTCATCAGACGAGCTATTCAATCGGGCAACATTCCTTCCATGATCCTGTGGGGCCCGCCCGGTGTGGGCAAGACTACAATTGCTAATATTATCGCCAATGAAGTAAAAAAACCTTTTCATACTCTCAGTGCTGTAAGCGCCGGAGTTAAAGATGTGCGTGAGGTGATTGAAAAAGCCAAGTTGTCGTCAAGGTCTATCCTGTTTATCGACGAGATCCATCGTTTTAATAAGTCGCAGCAAGATGCTCTGCTGGGTGCTGTGGAAAAGGGGATCATCACACTTATTGGTGCCACCACCGAAAACCCGTCGTTCGAGGTGAACTCTGCGCTGCTTTCACGTACTCAGGTTTATACACTGAAGGCTTTGGGGGAAGAGCAGTTAATAGCGCTGGTCGTGCAGGCGTTGCAAAAAGACGAAGAGTTAAAAAACAGAAAGATCGTCGTCAGGGAACATCAAGCCTTATTGAATATTTCCGGAGGCGACGGCCGCAAACTTCTTAACCTTGTAGAACTTCTCGCTGATTCTACACCCGGCAACTTTGAGATCACCGACAATTTGGTAATGGCAGTAGCCCAAAAACATATTGCCATTTACGACAAAAGTGGCGAGCAACATTACGATATTATATCAGCGTTTATTAAATCCATCAGGGGAAGCGATCCCAATGCTGCCGTCTATTACCTGGCGCGCATGATAGAAGGTGGGGAGGATGTAAAATTCATAGCCCGTCGCATGCTGATCTTAGCCAGTGAAGACATCGGCAACGCCAACCCCACGGCGTTGGTTATCGCCAACAGCACATTTCAGGCGGTTGACGTGATCGGCTATCCGGAAGCACGCATCATTCTAGCGCAATGCGCGGTATATCTGGCATCATCCGCCAAAAGCAACGCCAGTTACATGGCGATAGAAAATGCTTTGGGAGCCGTCAATAACACCGGAGATCTGCCTGTTCCCCTGTCGATACGAAATGCACCGACAAAGTTGATGAAGAGTATGGGATACGGAAAGGATTATCAATACGCACACAACTACGAAGGCAACTTCGTACCGGCCGAATTTTTGCCGGACGAGATCAAGGGAACAAAATTTTACGAACCGGGCAACAACCCCCGCGAAGAAGAATTAAGGAAATTCCTTCGACACCTGTGGAAGGAAAAATACGGGTATTGATTTGACAAATGCGCCGATTACGCCCATCATCCATTGCAAAACGCGTGCGTTACAAATGTCACCCCTCCGGGGTTCATGCCTTTGATTCTTTGATTTTTTATAACAATGGCATCCCGCCGGGATTGAAATGCAATGTAGTGTGGACCGTCGCCGTATTTCTGAGGCTACGATTTTAATGGGTCACTCTCACGATAGCGCCCGGAGAGGTGACATAAATTCGACAGCATGCGCTTCAACTTCAAACCAGCTTCGACAGACGCCC
>JBMOKS010000259.1:0-2420 GCA_049324355.1 Bacteroidota bacterium | reverse complement strand
TCCTGTCTCATCCTCATTTATCCAATACCATTACCGATTCGCATTACACCCAACGTGACCGCCAGGGTAGGCATATTACTTTCCTGGCACGACTCATGAAAGACTTCGCCTACACAACAATTAAAGGTATCGGCGTAGATGAACAAACCGCCGTGTGCATTGACGCCGCTGGAATTGGCAAGGTATACGGATTTAACAGTGCTTATTTTATTAAGAACACAAACCTGGGGCCTGAAACCTGCATAAGCGGAACGCCGCTCACATGGAATAGGAGTGCTACGGCTGTGACAACTTATCGGATCAATGCGAGCCTTACCGGCAACGGTACTTTTAACGCTAGCAACTGGACCTTCAGCGGTGGAACTTCTTATTTCGCTTACGTGAACAACGGCGTGATGTCATTAAACCCATAAGATTGTTAATAACTCAACATTTGTGCAGCTGGTCACGTTGATGTGACCAGCTGTTTTAATGATACCCTGTGAAAGCAATTGTTTACGACAAATATGGCCCGCCTGAGGTGTTAATATTGGCGGAAGTGCCGAAGCCCGTTCCCCAACACAATGAAGTTCTCATCAAAGTCCACGCGGCGTCTATCAACTCATGGGATTGGGACATGGTGAAAGGCGAACCGATCGTTGTGCGGATGTGGGGATTACTTAAACCCAGGTTCAAAATCCCCGGCGCCGATATCGCAGGCGTGGTGGAAGCTGTGGGCGGCCAGGTAAAAAAATGGAAACCCGGTGACGAAGTATTCTGTGACATCGCCGAATACGGATGGGGTGGCTTTGCCGAATATGCTTGCGCTCCTGGAGATCAGCTCGCGAGAAAGCCCAAAACGATGACCTTTGAACAAGCCGCAGCTACGCCACAAGCCGGCCTCATGGCGCTACAGAGCATTCGGGATAAAGGACAATTAAAATCAAATCAAAAAGTATTGCTCAATGGGGCAGGAGGTGGCGTAGGCACTTTCGGTGTGCAACTGGCAAAACTCCACGGCGCAGAGGTGACGTGCGTAGACAGCGCATCGAAGCTCGATATGCTGCGTTCATTGGGCGCGGACCATGTAATCGACTATAAACAAAAAGATTTCACAGAAGACAAAAACTCGTACGATCTGATCATCGATGTTGTGGCAAATCGCTCACTCTTCGATTACAAACGTGCATTAAAACCCGGAGGCGCTTTTATCATGATCGGCGGAACGACTCGCGCATTGCTTCAGGCCGTAACCGTACTACCCTGGTTGATTCTCGCGGAGAAAATACCAGGACTCAAGTCCAACAAGAAATTGGGCGTGCTCGGCTACAAATCCAATCTGGGACTAGACTATTTATCCAAACTATTTGAAGAGGGAAAAGTGACACCCGTGATAGACAAGTGCTTTCCGCTCAGCGAAACTTCAGAAGCGTTTAGGTATTACGCCACCGGCAAAGTGAAGGGTAAGGTGATCATCAATATTGTCTAACACGAGAACGAATGCGAAAGGAATATTTGCATTTCTTAGCATACCTTAGGGCACCTAAATTTCCATAAATATATTCACTCCAAATTCTCCTGGTCTTGATTTCCATTCGAAACGTTCCGTGAGTATGATCTTTCCGGTTTCATTACGGGTTAATTCGCAGGTGGATAAGCCGCAGTCTAATTCGCCGTTGGTTTGAAGCTGGCTATAGCTAAAGTTTAATGTTTGTCCGTCGCTTTTGCCGACCAAAAATCCCTTGTTGATTTTTCCGCCAGCGTATGCGCCGTGTACCACGTCTTGTTGCTGAGAGAAGATGAAGATCGTTTCATCGTTCACAATGCCGTTGGGGTCGGTTTGAATCACGGTCATTTTAATGTTGTCTAGGCTAATGATCATGTGGGTGGAATTATTTTGACTTAGTCATCGTCGCCAACAATTGTTTCGCTTGCTCGTAGCCCAAAGAAGATGCCTGATTCAGATCATTTTCCGCCTTCGCAGTTTTTCCAAGTGCAAGCAAAACTTTTGCACGCTCGAAGTATGCCAGAGCGTTTTTCTTATCCAACTTGATAACTTCTTCAAAAACTTTGATAGCATCTTCATGGTGGCCAAATCTTGCATATACTATTGCTTGCAAAGTCATTAAGTAAGCGTGTTTCCGGTTGTCGGCATCTGCTCTGCTATATCTCAAAGCTCTGGTGATATTGTCTTCAATCTCTTTCCATTGATTTCTGGCCTGGTGGATCTTAAACTTTTGTACGTAACCCTCGGTGAAGTGCGGTGCAGACGAAGTAATTTCATCCAGGTAATACAATGTTTGCGAAGTATCCGGCAAGTGTAATACCGAATCGATCAGCTTTTCCATAGCCAAGAAATTTAGTGCGTGGTGATTGTTGGAAACTGCGAAATCTACAAATGCCTTTAACGGTTGATTCGTATTCAAATAAGCCATTCCCCG
>JBMOKS010000258.1:0-2426 GCA_049324355.1 Bacteroidota bacterium | reverse complement strand
CCAAGTATTGCATGTGGCGGAACACCTTGTCTACCTTCATATTCTTTGTCAAGAACGTAAACATATCCGTTGGGGTTTTTCTTTGCTTCCCTTTGGGCATCTTGTGAAGGTTCTGATATTTGGTTTATATAGTCGCTCACGATGCGAAGTTACATATTTACAATGGTTTTCTGAATTTGTATGTCTTCAAACTTTCCGCCGCCGGCAATCCCACGGATAGTAACATAACGTAAAATTAGTGATTTTGGATATATTGGAATGACGAGGAATAAAAATCGAATATGGGGTTTAACCCTCCCCCACTATTTCACAAATAATCTAGCTCAAGTTGCCTGAAAGACTAATTCAGAATCGTGTCATACCTGTCCCGCAGTGTACGAATACCATTTGAAGGATCACTTAGGCAATGTGCGGCTCACTTTTACTACACAAACCACAACCGATGAAAGAACGGCTGGCTTTGAAGCTGCTAATCAATCAACGGAAGCAGAAAAGTTTGAGAACTATCCAACAGGTGGCGGATTGATCAATACGCAATCGACTAACGCGCACACCGGCACTAACTCCTTATATCTCAACGGTGGCTATACCGGCCAGGTTGGTGTTGCGAAAAGTTACAGTGTCATGCCCGGCGATGTGCTTCAGATAGAAGCCTATGTAAAGTACAACACACCTTCGGGCACGGGCAGCGACCTTTCGGCTTTTGCTACCTCCTTGCTAAGCGCCTTTAATTTGTCGGCGCCGGTTCCGGGCGAAACAGGAACGGCCTCATCGGCTATCAACTCATGGGGAGCGCTTGCCGCTGGTGGTTATGCCAATGGCACCACCAATACCGATCCGAAACTATTCGTTACAATTCTTATCTTTGACAGCGAGCATAACTTTAAGGATGTGGCCTACCAGCAGGTGTCAAGTTCAGGGGCATTGATCAGCGCCAGCTACACGGTGAAAGAGCCAGGGTATGCATACCTGTATGTGAGCAACGAGCATCCGACCTTCGCAGATTCGTATTTTGATGATGTGAAAATGATCCATTCACCCTCGGTGGTGGTTGCTTTAAATGATTATTATTCTTTTGGTATGACAGCACAGAGCGCAACCAGAGAGCAATCCTTGCCAAATCTGTACTTGTACAATGGGAAGGAAATCCAGGACGAGCTCGATCTCGGTTGGTACGATTACATCGCACGACAATATGATCCGGCAATAGGAAGATTCTTGTCTGTAGATCCCGCCGCGGAATTGATGAGGAGATATTCCGTCTATGCTTATGCTTTTGACAATCCGATAAGATTCACGGATCCAGATGGGATGAAGCCTAACGACGTGATTATTACTGGCAGCGCAGAATTTAGACAAAATGCATTTAATGATTTACAAAAACTGACAAGCACTCCGTTGGCAATGTTACCAAGCGGCCAAGTTGTGCTAGCAAGCAGTACTGCACCCGCAAACTTTATGGCCACATTTGGGCAACCTGAGACGGCTAATACCTTAACAACAACACCGATCGCTAAACCTGCTGGCACCGATCTAGTGACTGATCTTATAACCTCAAGTCAAGTAGTCACGATAACTGAATCACCTGATGGCGACAATCATACCATTCCAAATAATTCAGCTGCAGCTGAAGATGGGACTGGGACAGGTTCTACAATTCAATACAATCCGAGCAACACAGGCTCCGATATTAAGAATGCGGATGGAACGACGGGCCGACCGCCGCAGGTTGGTTTAGCGCATGAGGGTTTCCACGCTAAATCAAATGCAGAAGGAACAACGGATTTTAACAAGAACAATGGAAAAACCAACCCCGATACAGGAAGTGTAGGGCAATTAACAAATGACGAAGTCAAGACACGTAAAGCCGAAAATGAAATAAGAAAAGAACAAAACGTCGCACCAAGAGCGCAGCCTTACTAAAAAGAAATGTCTATGAAAAAAATACTTATAATTATACTGGCTATTTTCGCAGGTCTTGCCTCATGTGAAAATCCTCGCAAGTCCCCCGATATTGATGGCGTTCAAAGGATGTCCAGAGATTCTTTATTCGTTAAATGGAACAAAAGCACATTGAATTCACTTCGAAATCATGTGGAGTCGTCCGAAGACAGCCATGTAAAAGCAATGTATAAAAACAGATTAGATGTCTTTCCGCTGGGCGTTCAAATTACTGACGAAAACCAAGTAAACATAAGTTCCATCAGGTATTTGTTTCTCGCTGAGTTAGAAAACAACAGTAAAATGGAGAAAAGTTTAGAATACTTCATTGTTGAGGAAATGCAGTCGGGAGAGAAGGAAATCCTCAAAAACTATGTTCTCTTCATGGATATATTAGGAGTTAATTCAGTTGATGTTTATCGCCTCGAGAAAAAGAAATGGAGATTAGTTATAAGCTCAGCCAAGCTTGATTTGTCGATTGATCC
>JBMOKS010000257.1:0-2461 GCA_049324355.1 Bacteroidota bacterium | reverse complement strand
ACGGATATTTCAAAGGTTAAATCTGCACTTAATCTTCTTAACAGTTTTGTCCAGAATGCACGCGATCACGAAGATAAATTTCAAATGATTGTATTTGAGCATATTAACGAAGAGCTTTGGGAAACATTACCACACATACATCTTGTCGAAGAGTTTAGAGACGGCAATGCTCTGATACCTACGAACATGCTGGATCAAAATTAGAATCTTTTCCTCAATAAAAAATTATGATTGAAGCACTATGGCAAATAGTTACTATATTGATGAGAGCGGAAATTCTGGTGATGCGCTAAACACGGGAAACAACTTTGATTTCTGTGGTCAGCCAGTTTTTTCATTGGCTTGTATAGGAGTAGATGATCCGACTAAATTGGATGGATTTATTTCCCATTTGAAAAACAAATACCGCATTCAAAGCCCTGAGCTTAAATCAACAAAAATCTACAAGAAAAAGCCTGAGGTATTCGTTGATCTCGTTGATTTTCTGGGGCAGGAAGAAATTTCAATTTTTATTGAATTGGTGGATAAAAAGTACTTTTTATCTGCAAACTTGGTCAACTGCCACGTTATGCCGCCCTGCTTTTGTCCACCAGAAACGCCAGAGTCGCAGCTTGCCAGGAACCACTGCGCCGACTTTATCTATGAAAATGCACCGGCCTCGGTATTTAATCGGTTCATTGGAGCCTGCAGATCACCCTCTGGGGAATCTCTGTCGGCGTCTTTTGAAGAAATTCGTGCCTTTGCAAAGAGTTTCAGCTCTGCCAATGGACTGTCGCAGTTTTTATTGGTCAATATTGACGAAAGCATCGATGATTATGAAGAACTCAAGAAAACCGATGGCGACACGGCGTATCAAAAGTTTATTCCGATTCCAGATAATAATAAGAAAAGTCAGTCAATCTGGATGCTTCCAAACCTGAGTTCTTTTACAAACCTTTATGCAAGAATAAATAATTTTCATGGGGGTGAAATTTCAAAAATTAAGATGTTTCATGATGAGCAAGATCATTTTGATGAAATACTTCAGTCAAACAAGGAATTGATGGAAGGGCTTGATATGGGCGGTGCAGTGCACTTCCCCACATCGCGATATGATTTTTCTGAAACGGCACCGCTAGAATTTTCTAAATCCCACGAGCATGGTTCTCTTCAGGTTGCGGACTTGCTGGCTGGCATGACAATGCGCTACCTGCAAGAAAAAATTGAAGAAAAGAAAAGTAGCTCGGTGATAGTCAGGGCTTATAACGATATTTTGCGTTCGTCCAATACAAGTCGTGGACTTGGCGTAAATCTTGTGACAACTTCCAAAATACATTTCGATTTACACTTTTCAAGCGCAACACCATAAATACACAAGCAGGGCAGTGACAGAACGTTGCGTCACTCAGAACCCCTGCATTTTTTAACATTTCACAAGTTCAATTTTGGGGAAAAGCCTTTCCCCTGCCCCCGGTGTCAGGATAGTTGTCGCCTGATCGAATTTACCTAAAGCGAGGATTCGGGGGCGGAAAGAGCGAAGTGATGTCCCGTTATTCCCCCGAACGTAAAGCGGCGCTGCTGAAGAAGCTGTTGCCGCCCCACAGCCTGTCGGTGGCCGAACTGGCGGGGCAGGAAGGCATTTCAGAGCCGACCCTGTATGCTTGGCGCAAACAGGCCAAAGCCGGAGGGGCCGCCGTGCCCGGAGATCAAAAGCGGACTGACGACAGGCGAAGCCAAGCTGGCCGTCGTGATTGAAACGGCGCCGTTATCGGAAATTGAGCTGAGCGAATACTGCCGCAGCAAAGGGCTGTATCCACAACAAATTAAGGCCTGGCGCCAGGCGGAACTTGGCAGACTGAACGCCTCAGCGGGTGTTTTCATTCCCAGCGGCTGATGGCTATCGACCTTTTGGTGATCCCTTGTAATGAGTCGCCGCCCAATTGGAGATTTTGTTTGATTGTTTATCTGTATCAATTTCTGCATATGTGTCAATGACTACTTTCAAACTATCATTAAGAAGAGTTGAAAGCGCAACGAAGTTGTCCGGATTATCATTTAAAAACATAGTTGCGGCCAAATGACGCATAGCGTGTGGATGTATTCCAGGATGATCCATATCAGGTGAAATTCTTCCAATCAATTCTTTTGTTATTTTTTTAAAAATTATGCCTAAGTCAGAACCTGTGTAGCTTGCGGCAACCCATTCCATTTCGATATCGCTGGCTTTCTTTAATTTCAAGAACAAGTGATCAGAGTGAGTCTTGGTGAATGATAGAAGAGATCCTCTATATTCAAGGTAATTAGAAATTAACCAGTTGAACTGGGTTGGAATTGGCATATTGATATCAGATATGTCTGATCCTGCCCATCCCCGACGGACACCCTGTTAAGCGAGTACACTACGCGACAGAGGTGAACCATGGCAAGACAAGCTAAACCCAAGAAGACATCCCGCATCCGTCATACGGACGAGTACAAAACC
>JBMOKS010000256.1:0-22306 GCA_049324355.1 Bacteroidota bacterium | reverse complement strand
ATCAAATATTAGCCTTAACTACTGAGATCATACGGCCTAATAGGAAGTTTCAAAGACGAAAGCTTAAGAAAAAGCCGCCATCGATGAACTATAAACGCCTTTAGGCTTAACTAAACGACATTGAATGGGCATTAGTCAATAGGCCATAGTCGATGGGCATTGGGCAATCATTCTTTCCAAAAAATTTGTCATCCGTCATTCTGACTTCGTCATTTTTAAAAGTCATTAGTCAATAGGCCATAGTCAATGGGCAATCATTCTTTCCAAAAAATTCGTCATCCGTCATTCTGACTTCGTCATTTTAAAAGGCATTAGGCATTAGTCAATAGGCCATAGTCAATAGTCAGTGGGCAATCATTCTTTCCAAAAAATTCGTCATCCGTCATTCTGACTTCGTCATTTTTAAAAGTCATTAGTCAATAGACCATAGTCAATAGTCAATGGGCAATCATTCTTCCAAAAATTCGTCATCCGTCATTCTGACTTCGTCATTTTTAAAAGTCATTAGTCAATAGGCCATAGTCAATAGTCAATAGGCAATCATTCTTCCAAAAATTCGTCATCCGTCATTCTGACTTCGTCATTTTAAAAGGCATTAGGCATTAGTCAATAGGCCATAGTCAATGGGCATTGGGCAATCATTCTTTCCAAAAAATTCGTCATCCGTCATTCTGACTTCGTCATTTTAAAAGGCATTAGGCATTAGTCAATAGGCCATAGTCGATGGGCAATCTCATTCTTCCAAAAATTCGTCATCCGTCATTCTACCTTCTGCTTTCAGTTTTCTGCTTTCCGCCTTCTGCTTTCTGCTTTCTGCTTTTTCAGCTTTCTGCCTTCTACTTTTCTCTCAGCTTTCTGCTTTGAGCCACTTCATCACCACCTCAACGAACTCCTGCGGTTTCTCAGCCTGCACCCAATGGCCGGTATCAAGTGTTTCGAGCGTTGCTTTCGGGAAAATCTCCTTGATGCGTTGCAGGTCGCTGTCTGGAACATACTTTGATCTTTTGCCGCGAATAAACAGCGTTGGTTTCTCAAACTTGCCCGGATAGTGAAGGTCGAGTCCGATGTTGCTCAGATTTTTATCGATCACAGCGAGATTGATCTTCCACGAGAACCCTCCTTCGGGTTTACGCTGTAGGTTTTTCAACAAGAACTGTCTCACATCAGCTTCGGGCACGTGTTGCGCGAGCGCGGCATCGGCTTCCTGGCGTGAAGAAATATTTTTGATCGGAACGGCCTTTAGTCCATCGACAATAGAATAATGTTCGAGGTTATAGGGTTTCGGCGAGATATCCACCACAATAAGTTTTTGCAAAAGCTCCGGATGTGCCAATGCAAAGTTCATTGCCACTTTTCCGCCCATGGAGTGACCGATCACGATCGGGTTTTGGATGTTATGGTCGCGTATAAACTTTTCAAGGTCGGCCGCCATCACCTTGTAATCGAACTTGTCGTCGTGCGGGGACTGGCCATGATTACGGAGATCGAGAGAGTAAACATGGTACTGTGCTGACAGGATTTTAGCCTGCGTCAACCAGTTGTCTGACGAGCCAAAGATGCCGTGCATTATAATGATCGGCTGGCCCTGACCCAATTCACGAAAAAATAATTCCATTTTGAATTTCTTAAGCGAGCCGCAAATATAACCCCCACAGTCCAATCCTATAAAATCCTGTAATCCTAATCCTGTAAATACTCCGATCCTGTCCAATCCTGCGTTATATTTGGAGCTTATATTTTACACAATGCAACTCACAGAAAGCCCACGGGTTCAAAACATTGATCTGCAATCGTTAGCAAGAGAATTTGGCACGCCGCTGTACGTCTATGATGCCGAAAAAATCGTGCATCAACTCAAGACTTTGAAGACCGCTTTCTCCGGTACCGATGTAAAAATCAAGTATGCAGCCAAAGCGCTGACCAACATATCCATCCTGAAGTTGCTGAAAAAACACGGCTCCGATGTTGATACGGTATCCATTCAGGAGGCACACATCGCCCTACGGGCAGGCTTTGCAGCATCGCAGGTTATGTACACGCCCAGCGGCGTAGATTTCAGCGAGATCGTAGCCGGTGTTGAACTCGGCCTGGCCATTAACCTCGACAACCTTTCGGTTTTGCAAAAGTTCGGTGAAAAGTACCGTGACACTTATCCCTGCTCCATACGGTTGAACCCACACATCATGGCCGGCGGAAACTACAAGATCTCAACCGGTCACAGCAATTCGAAGTTTGGCATCTCCATCTATCAATTGCCTGAGATCCATGAGATCGTGAAAAAATACAATATCCAGATCAACGGGCTGCACATGCATACCGGGTCTGAGATCACCGAAAGTGAAGTGTTCCTCAAGATGGCCGAAATTCTTTTCGGCATAGCCGTCGATTTTCCTCACCTGAAATTTATCGACTTCGGCAGCGGCTTCAAGATCGCCTACAAAGAAGATGATCTCGTAACAAATATCTACGACCTCGGGCTGAAGCTCACCAAAGTTTTCAACGACTTCTGCCAGCGGTATGGGCGCAAGCTCGAAATGCACCTTGAGCCGGGAAAATTTATTGTGAGCGAAGCCGGCAATCTGCTGGTGAAAGTAAATGTCGTAAAAGCGACACCAACCCTTACCTTCGTTGGCGTCGACTCGGGATTGAATCACCTCATTCGCCCCATGATGTACGATGCCTATCACGAGATCGTAAATATTTCCAATCCCACCGGACCACAGAAACTATACACCATTGTAGGCTATATCTGCGAAACAGATACCATTGGGTCAGACCGCAAATTAAATGAAGTGCGTGAGGGCGATATCCTGGTAATTAAAAACGCGGGCGCGTACGGTTATTCCATGGCATCCAACTACAATTCAAGACTTCGACCCGCCGAAGTGTTGATCATCCACGGCGAAGCCAAACTCATCCGTGAACGCGAAAAAATGGAAGACCTATGGCGCGGTCAGGTAGAGATTGACCTGTAAACCAGCTGACAATTAACGATGTATTAACAATTGGCCATTAACTAACTTGTGGTCAAGTTCGTTATTTTAGCACCTTGAATAATTTATGAGACCTACGATAATCAAGCTCACGGCCCTCGCGCTCTTAAGCTTCATCACTTTTTTCAGCCAGGCCCAGATACTCGAACCGGTAAGCTGGACCTCCAGCGTTTCGAAAAAGAATATTAAGATAGGAGAGGAAATTGAACTGATCTTCAAGGCGAAGGTCGAAGAACATTGGTATCTCTATGCCAATGACTTTGATCCCGACTGCGGACCGCTGCTCACCGAACTGTCCTTCTCGAACATCAAAAATTTTGAATTGGTAGGGCAAACCAAAGCCATAAACCCGCTACCGAAACACGATGAGGTTTTTGATTGCGACGTCAAGATATTTAAGAAAACAGGCGAGTTCAGACAGAAAGTCAAAGTACTTGGCAAGCCGCTGAAGATCGAGGTCGTCATCCAAGGACAAGTCTGCACCGAGATCGACGGCAAGTGCATTCCTTTTGAAAAAGATTTTGTGTTCGATAATATTGTCGTATCCGGCGACGCTAAAGAACAAAGCGCACTGCAAAAGGACGGAAATGAACAGGCGGCTGTTGTACCCAAGGCCAATGACACAACAGCTATAGCTGAACAAAAAAAAACAACCCGGACTGCGGCGGTCTACGGCGCGAACAAAGGCCCCATACTGGACAAGTCGATCCTGGAGGGTGAACCCGCTTATGGAAATGAATCCTTTTGGTCTTTGCTGGTGATAGCCTTCATCGCCGGGCTCACGTCACTCATCACGCCATGTGTATTTCCGATGATACCGATGACGGTGACATTTTTTTTGAAAGACACGCAGTCTAAAAAAGAAGGACTGAAGAAAGCAGCAATTTTCGGACTTTCCATTATTGTTTTGTACTCCACTGCAGGAACATTGTTCGCCATTATCCTGGGTGCCGATGGCCTCAATGCATTGGCCACCAACTGGGCGCTGAACCTGTTTATATTTTTTGTTTTTATCGTGTTCGCCCTGTCGTTCTTCGGCTTGTTCGACATCAATGCACCCTACAAGCTGGTGAACAAGATCGACCAGCAAGCCGAGAAGGGTGGATTGGCCGGCGTCTTTTTTATGGCGTTCACCCTTGTGCTCATCTCGTTCAGCTGCACGGTGCCCATCGTAGGCAGTGTACTTGCCTTGTCGGCCGGAGGGCAGATATTAAAACCCATCATGATGATGTTTGCCTACTCGCTGGCATTCGCCTCGCCATTTGCATTCTTTGCTTTCTTTCCCGAGATGATCAAAAGTTTGCCGAAGTCAGGAGGGTGGTTGAACTCCGTTAAAGTGACGTTAGGCTTTTTAGAGCTTGCACTGGCATTAAAATTCTTCAGCATCGCCGATCAGACTTATCACTGGGGTTTACTGGATCGTGATGTCAACATTGCGTTATGGGTTGTTATTTTTTCACTGCTCGCATTTTATCTGCTGGGAAAAATAAGATTGCCCAACGACAATCCGGTAGAAAAAATATCGGTATCAAGACTCATGCTCTCCATCGGAGTTTTTTCTTTTGTTATTTATCTCGTGCCCGGCTTGTGGGGCGCACCGCTCAAAGCGCTGGCGGGTTATCTTCCCCCCCTTTATACTCACGACTTTGACCTTGTTGCCATGAGCAGAAATGGAAAACAAAACGAGGTATGCGACGACCCAAAGTACGCGGACTTCCTCCATTTGCCACATGGACTCAGTGGCTACTTTGACTATGATCAGGCGTTGGCTTGCGCGCGTCAGCAAAACAAACCACTCTTCATCGATTTCACCGGACATGGCTGTGTGAATTGCCGCGAGATGGAAGCTAACGTGTGGTCTGATCCGCGCGTGCTGAAAAGTCTGAAAGAAGATTTCGTCGTCGTGGCGCTCTATGTCGACGACCGCACAGCGCTACCCGAGAGTAAGTGGTATACTTCTTCTTATGACAACCGTGTTAAAAAGACCATCGGCAAACAGAACGCCGACCTTCAGATCACCCGCCTCAACAACAACGCGCAGCCGTTTTATGTACTGGTCGGCAAAGACGAACGGCTGCTTGCATGGCCCAAAGCTTACGACAAGAGTGTCGAAAACTTTGTGAATTTTCTGGAAACTGGTAAAAAAACTTACAATAAACTTTATCTGAACTAATGTCGATATCGTCGTTGAACTGGCCAAATTTGCAGTTTAACGTCTTTTTATGCTTCAGTTTTTATCTAATCTGGATAAGATATATATTTGATAACGAGGCCGTTTTGCAAAGATGTGAATTCTGAATTTTTTCAAAGTCCTTATCTTCGCCTCTCATTTTTTAAACTGAAGAAAACATGCTTAAACGTTACGCTGGTTTTTCCCTCATTGCTATCATGGCCGTGGGAATTATGTTTGTAAACCGCTATTATCTCCCTTCGCTCGACAAGCAAGTATCAAAAGCCCAGGATTCAGTAACCGTTCAACCGAAAGAACCTACGGTAGTATATGGCATGGTGGTAGACGATTATCTTGTTATCGAAGACAAGATCAAACGTAATCAGCGTCTGGGCGATATCCTGGAGCAATACAATGTTCCTGCAAAACTTATTCACCAGGTATCATCGCTTTCCAGGCAAATTTTCGATGCCCGTAAGATCGCACCGGATAAAAAATATACGCTGATCTGCGATCAGGACTCTGCCAAGACCGCCAAAGCGTTGGTATATGAGCCTAACCCCATCGACTACATCATCTTCAAATTCGAAGACTCACTTTCGGTAGATGTCTGCAAGCGTGAAATAATAACTGTAGAAAAAACCGTCTCAGGAATTATCCACTCCAATTTGTCTGAAACCATCGAAGCGCTGGGCATATCACACGACCTCACAAACCGCTTTGTCGATATCTTCGGCTGGCAGGTTGATTTTCAGCGCCTGCAGCATGGTGATAAATTCAAACTGATCTATAAAGAAAATCAGGTAGAAGGCGCGTCGGTCGGCATTCAACAGATCGACGGAATTTACTTCCAGCACTTTGGCCACGACTATTACGCATTCCCTTTCGACCAGGGAGAGGGCAAAGACTATTTTGATGAAGAAGGGAAGAGTTTGCGAAAAGCCTTGTTAAAATACCCGATCGAATTTACCCGTATTAGCTCGCGGTATACCATGAACCGTTTCCATCCCGTGCAAAAACGATGGAAAGCTCATCTGGGAACAGACTTCGCAGCCCCTGTGGGTACGCCCATTCGTTCTGTGGGTGACGGCATTGTGCAGGAGGCTCAGTACAAATCCAACAATGGTAATTACGTTAAGATCAGGCATAATGGCACGTATACCACACAATACCTGCACATGTCGCGTATCGCCTCCGGAATCCATGCCGGGGTAAGGGTGCGGCAAGGCGAGACGATCGGATTTGTGGGTAGCACCGGCCTTGCCACCGGGCCTCACCTTTGTTATCGCTTCTGGAAAAACGGCGTACAGGTAGATGCGCTGCGCGTTGAGCTTCCCCCTTCGCAACCGGTGAAAAAGGATCAATTGGAGGCTTTCGGAAAAATTAAAATGGAACTTATGCAAAGACTGCAGGCTATTCCTACGCCCGAAGAACCTGCAGAACCAATCGCTTCCATACAATAACTACCACTTCATATCTTTTTTAAAGTACCCTCGTATACTGGAATAATTTTCTTTAACTTTTTTTGTTAAAGAATAAAGCCTGTTTTTTCGAGGATGAAGCATCTTCTAACGGTATTACTTCTTTTTTCCTTAAGCCCTGCAATACTGGCCCAAAAAGTTGGGCTGGTATTAAGCGGCGGTGCGGCAAAAGGTATAGCCCATGTAGGCGTTTTAAAAGCCCTGGAGGAGCATGAGATCCCGATAGACTATGTTGTTGGCACATCTATGGGCGGTATTATCGGAGGCTGCTATGCAGCCGGCATGAGCCCCTACCAGATCGAACACATGGTGCTTTCCGACCAGTTTCTGCGCTGGGTGAATGGCCAACCCGAAGCTGGCTACAACCATTTTTACCACCTTAGCGAAGAAAATCCACATTTTCTAAAACTCAACTTGTCCCTCGACAGCATTCTGAATTTTAAGCTGAACACCAGTCTGGCGAGTGATGTATCATTGAATTTTGCGCTCACCGAAAAAATGGCCCAGGCTGCAGCTATCGCTAAAAATAATTTTGATAGTCTTTTTGTGCCGCTCAGAGTCGTTGCCGCCGATGTGTTTACACAAAACGAGGTGGTGCTTTCCGGCGGACTGCTCAGCGACGCTCTACGCGCCACACAAACGGTTCCGTTTTTTTATAACCCTATCCGCGTAGACGGAAAATATCTCTTCGATGGCGGCGTATACAACAACTTCCCGGTAGATGTAGCACAGAAATCATTTAATCCCGATGTCATCATCGGCGTTAACGTTTCTACCAAGATCTACAATGACTACCCTTACAGCACCGATGAAAAACTGATCGCCAATTCGTTGCTGCTGATGCTGCTTGACAAATCTGATCCGTCAAGTGTTCCGCAAAACGGTGTGTACATTCAACCCAATTTGAAAGGTTTTACCTCTTTTGATTTTGCCAAAGCAAAAGCCCTGATCGATAGTGGCTATAGCCAGACCCTGCGGCAGATCGAAGAGATCAAACAAAAAGTCGGCTCCAGACAAACGTGCGATGAAGTGACCGACAAACGTAACCGCTTTACCAACCGCGCACCGGCCCTGATCTTTGATGACCTTCGCTTTACCGGGTTCAACTCCAAACAACGAAAATATATTCAGCGCATTTTCCATTTCAACCCTGCGCACCCAAAACCATTTTATTTCAGTCGCGCAAAAGGAAGTTATTTCAAGCTGGTGGCCGAAAATTATTTCAGCAACGTTTATCCGAATATCCTTTATGATACGGTAAAGAGAACTTACCAGATGCAACTCACGCGCCGGCCACAGAAGAATTTCCAGGTAGAATTCGGTGGCGTAATTGCCACGCGCGATATCAGTAATATTTTTCTAGGCATTAACCTGTATAATTTCAACAACGAGCTCCTGCATCTCTACACCGGCTTCCACACCGGTAATTTTTATAAGTCGGTGGTGACGCAGGCACGATTGGATTTCCCTTCACGATTATATATCGAGCCGCAGTTCTCCGTCAGCAAGTGGGACTATCTGTCGAGCGATGACCTGCTTCGCGAGGTTACAAAACCCACTATGCTGAGACGCATCAACAGAAAGTACGCACTGCATTTTGGCTGGCCGATCGGCAACCATTACAAAAATAATATCAGTGTTGAAGGCATGAACAACCGCGACAATTATGCCAACGGCAACGTGTTTGTCAGTTCCGACACATTGGATGAAATGCGGCTCAGCGGTTTAAAAACGGAAATTGCTTTTTCAACTAACAGCCTCAACCGCAAGCAATATGCCTCCTCGGGCAGGGCATATTCTTTCGCCGCACAATATTTCTATTTGAAAGAAAGATATAAGCCTGGCAACACAGCCTTCGAAGACCAGTTCACCAAATCGTATCACCAATGGTTCCGTGTTAAACTATCTACCGAACAATACTTCGACGCCGGATGGTACAATCCTGGTTATTTCGTTGAAGCAGTCTTTTCCAATCAACCGTTTTTTGAAAACTACTTTGGCACCATCATCAATGCGCCGGCATTCAATCCCCTCCAGGACAGTCGCACATTGATCCTTCAAAATTTCAGAGCCTTCAACTATGTGGCGGGGGGGTTAAGGAATATTTTTACACTCAAAAACAGGTTGGATTTCAGACTGGAGGGTTATCTCTTCAAGCCCATCGAGTACCTGCAAGAAGACATCAACCACGAAGCAACGAAAGTCAGAGATCTGCGGTCGTTGTACTTCGCAGGCACAGCGGGCTTTGTACTTCACTCCCCCATAGGGCCCATCAGTCTGAGTTTGAACTATTACGAAGACCCCGAAAGTCAACTTGGCGTATTATTGCATGTAGGGTTTTTAATGTATAATAAGCACTCTCTCGACTAAGGTTAGCGACGAATCCTGATTAGAGCACATTTACATTACAAATTATTTGATTGGTTTGATGTACTATTTTCGGCCAATTTTAAATTTTTAGCTATGTTTATCTTCTGATTCTTAAACCTTGGCGATTGCATGAAGAGATTTCTACTGACGGTCCTTTTTATAGCTGGTCTTACCTGTATTTCACACGCACAAACAGTTCAATGGGCGTCTAAAGTAATTGAATTCTCATCCGAACTCACTCCCGTTCAATACGCTGCCCAGCAAGCTCTGGGTAAACCCAATGTATTACCCGCAGGAGGTCAGAATCCAAACGCATGGACTCCCGACAAACCCAAGCGTAAAGAGTTCATAAAACTAGGTTTTGCCAATCCCATCAGCATCCGTCAGATCGCCATTGCCGAGTCTCATAATCCTAGCGCGATATTCCGCGTGTTGGCCTACGATCCCAATGGACGCGAATACGTCATCAACACGCTAAATCCCATGGCCGTACCTTTAAAAGGCCGCATGCTGAACCTATTCATGGAACAGACCCCTTACAAAGTAGCGGCTGTTAAGATTGAATTCGATGGCGCCGCTGTACCCGATTATTTTGGTATCGATGCGGTGGCAATCTCAGATTCCAACTTCCCGATCATTGCCGATATCCCGAAACTTCAATTGTTGGCGTCCGGCATCGCTATCGAGGCGCTTGACAAAAATGTTAACAGCGAATTCAGTGAGTTGAACCCGTTGCTTTCACCGGATGGCAAAACACTTTACTTCAGCCGCAAGAACCACCCCGGAAATATCGGCGGTGTAAACGATAAAGAAGATATCTGGTACTCTGAGCTGGATTCTACCGGTCACTGGCAGCTGGCCAAAAACATGGGCCCGAAGTTCAACAACGAAGGTCCCAATTTTGTAAATACCATTCAGTCCGTTACGCCTGATGGCCGCTCGGCAATTATGGTGCTCGGAAACAAGTATCTTGACAAAGGCAAAATGGTGGCCGGGGTGTCCATCAGTTCTAATGTTGGCGGTGAATGGTCGCCTCCCATAGCGATGAACATCACTAACGATTACAACTTCAACGAGAAGGCCAACTATTTTTTAACCAACAACCGGCAGACGCTCATCATGTCTGTGGAGCGCGAAGACTCTCAGGGCGATCGTGACTTGTACGTAAGTTTTATGGGTGCCGACAGTGTGTGGAGTGAGCCGTTGAACCTTGGTGAAGTTGTAAACACGGCTGCAGAAGAGTCTGCTCCATTCCTGGCATCTGATGACAAAACATTGTATTACTCTTCAAAAGGATTCAGCGGTTATGGTGGCAGCGATATTTATGTGACCCGCCGTCTGGACGACAGCTGGACCAGCTGGTCGGAGCCTGAAAACCTGGGCCCTGAAATCAATTCGCCGCTCGAAGACCTGTTCTTCAACATTCCTGCGTCAAGTGAGTTTGCTTATTATTCACGCGGCGTGAGCGACACCAACACCGATATCTTCCGCGTGAAATTGCCCATCGTGAGAAATCCTGAGCCCTGGGTTACGGTCAAAGGAAAGATCATCGACGCTACAACGGGAAAACCTATTGGCGCAAAAATTGTCTACGAACGTCTACCCGATGGAAAGGCCGTTGGTATTGCGCAGTCTAATCCGGAAACCGGCGAATATGAGATCCGTCTTCCCGGCGGGCACTTGTATGGCGTGCGTGCCGAAGCTGCTGACCGAATTTCTGAAAGCCAAAGTCTCGACTTAAGAAACATCACCGCCGACCAGGTGATCGAGCACAAAGACTTCGATCTTGATCCTATTCAGGTGGCAGCCATCGAACCCAATGTTACTATTGTGCTGAATAACGTCTTTTTTGATTTTGATAAGTCAGTACTTAAGGCCGAGTCGTTCCCTGAGTTGAACCGCATCATTACCGTTTTGATGGAGAAAGCCGGCATACAAATTGAGATTGCTGGTCATGCAGACGCCACAGGGCCCGAACAATATAACCTTGGCCTTTCAGAACGCAGAGCAAAAGCCGTTGCCAAATATTTGACTGATAAGGGCGTGGGTAAAGACCGTATTACCGTGGTCTTCTTTGGAGAATCACGGCCAGCCGAAACCAACGCCAACAAAGACGGACGCAGAAAGAACAGGAGGGTAGAGTTTAAGATTGTGAAGATTTAAATCGCCGCGATTATGACGATACGATTTTTTCAACTTGCCGCGCTATTTAGTTTTTGTTCGTTGCCCGGCATCGCGCAAACTGGCGACAGCCTGATTTATGCGGAAGGAAAAGTGATCAGCGCCTCCACGCGCGAGCCCATCAGCGCGAGAATAACCTATCAAAGTCTGCCCTACGGAAATAAGGTGGGGGTGATCAACAACAGCGCGTACACCTTCCCGATGTTCGACAACGAAAAATATACGATCATCGTGGAAGCGCCGGGTTACGCCACGGCCAAATACATGCTCGATCCAGCCGAAGCCAACGCCGGCAAAAAAGTGGTGAAAGACATCGAACTTACCAATGGCACCAAAACAGACAAGGCCCATGAAGTTGGCCATGTGATGCGCTTGGATAATCTGATATTTGAAGTTGGGAAATCGAGGATCGATCCCGAATCATATTCCGAAGTTGATCTCGTGGTGACCATGATGAAAGATGCCCCCACCATGGTGATCCAGCTCGAAGGTCACACCGATTATCTCGGAAATCCGAAAGAGAACATGAAACTTTCTCAGCAGCGCGTTGACGCCGTTAAAGACTATCTCATCTCCAAGGGCATTCAAAGATCTAGGGTCAAAACCAAAGCCTTCGGCGGAACTCAACCCTTATCGCGCGACGACACGCCGGAAGCACACAGGTTAAACCGAAGAGTGGAGCTTCGAATTCTTTCCAATTAGTTCCTTCAAAGTTCAAGGTTTTTTGGTCCGGTTAATAAAATTGAAGACAGAAGACCTTCGATGTGATCGAGTCTCAACGGATCATTTGGGAGATATATCTCGTACCAACCAGCAAATTTCGGATGCGCTGAAATCGCTTCCGTTACCACACCCTGAATAATAACTCGTTCTCCAACCCTGTTTTTGATTGAAGATGACGGCAGGATAGACTAATGAATGACGACGTAGGTTAATTCGCACTGGCAATCACATTCACCTGGCGTTTTCTGATCGATTGTATCTTGCGCACGCAATTCTCTTTTGCTGATGCCTCCATCTTGCTTTCCAGTACGGAGAGCAGCACCAGGCGAGAAAATTCTTCAATGCGCGGCGAGTGATATAAGGTATTGGCTTGATCGAGATGAGCAACGGCTGATTGAAGCTGATGTGTATTGAATGCTTCAATGGCCAGGTTATAGTGAAACAATCCGAGCATCTCGTCGAGCTCTATTTCATTGTAGATCTCAACACTGTACTTGTAATATGTTTTGTTGTTTGCTGAAGCGTGAACGGTCGTGTTCTGATCTTTGTATCCGGAAAGTTTCTTTTCGATCTCGTTCTCATTGTCGACAAATCCGTGAATGGGGTCGGTGGCTTCAAAGAGAACCTTGCCTTCATTGGTGCTGGTGAGCAAAAAGATGTGATAGTTGGTTTCGATGATCTTAAACTCAAAGCCGAAGTGATCGAGCAGAAGTGCGTAGAGGGCGGTGCCTGAGAGGCAATTGTAAGAGCCATTGTTTACCAGTTCGCTGAACGACGCATAATCTTCAAAAGTCTTAAGATAACGCTGATGGGTTTTGACGAAAAGTGTATGGAGGAATTGTTTTTCGTTGCGCGCCTGGCGCTTGCTTTGAAGCTTATTGGCGAAACTCAAAATGTCTTGCGAGCTGGAAATAGTCGCCTGGTCAGCGTGGCTGTAAAGATCAACATAATAACTCAGTTTGGCTTTGGGTTGCGCGCCATCCAAAACATCCTGACCGAGGGCCAGTATTGGCAAAAAATATAGCAGCACAATCAACCTCATGTTACGCCAATGTTAAGTAAGTGTTAACAAAATTAACATTTGGGTAATCCCATGCAAGGGTTTGTTAACATCGACGTAATATTTAACATACGATCGTGGATTTTACTATCTTTAGTAATGCCAGTAATCGAAGAAAAAATCGCAACAGATTGGATCCAATCGCTGTTTGAGGAGCAAAAAAAACAGGCCCTCAGCCTGAGAACCGAGACCCTGGAGAACCGTAAAAAGCGCCTTAAAGCCCTGAAAACCTGGATTCACACCAACCGGCAGGCCATTCATGAGGCCATGTATGCTGACTTTCAAAAAGCGCCCGTTGAGGTTGATGGCATCGAACTCTTTCATGTTTTGAACGAAATAAAATTCGCCCTCGATAACCTCGACGATTGGGCCAAGCCCAAAAAAGTGGATGCGCCCATCACCATGCTGGGCACGCGGTCGGTCATCCAATACGAGCCACGGGGTGTTTGCCTCATCATTTCACCCTGGAATTATCCTTTTAGTCTGGCAGTAGGTCCGCTCATCTCGGCACTAGCTGCCGGCAATTGTGTAATTCTGAAACCTTCTGAGCTTACGCCCAATGTCTCTACACTCATTCGTAAAATGGTAGATGAAATATTTGAAGAAGCCGTGGTGTCGGTTTGCGAGGGTGGCCCGGACATCTCGCAGGCTTTACTTAAACTTCCTTTCGATCATATTTTCTTTACAGGCAGTCCCGCCATTGGAAAGATTGTCATGAAAGCCGCTGCCGAAAATCTCTCCTCGGTTACACTTGAGCTCGGTGGCAAATCGCCTACGATCGTTACCGACTCTGCCAACGTGCGCGAGGCAGCGCAGCGGGTGGCCGTAGCCAAATTTGTGAACAACGGACAAACGTGCATCGCACCTGACTATATACTCGTGGATGAAAAGATAGCGGCATTGTTCATTCAGGAGCTGATCGATCAAACCAAAAAACTTTTTTCGGAGGAGGGCAATTTTGAAACCTCTAAAAGTTATTGCCGGATTGTGAATGAAAAACATTTCAATCGCATCAATGAACTGGTTCAAGACGCCATTCAACACGGTGCAAAACCAGAACTCAGTGGCAAAGTGGATCAGCAAACACGGTTTTTTCACCCCATGATCTTAACCGGTGTGCCCATGCACGCCCGGATGATGAAAGAAGAAATATTCGGACCCGTGGTGCCGGTGATTTCGTTTAACGATATTGATCAGGCTATTCGACTTATCAATGAAAATCACAAGGCACTGGCTCTATACCTCTTCACAAAAAAGAAAAAGGTACAAGACAAGGTGTTGAAGGAAACTTCCGCCGGAGCCGTTTGTGTGAATGATTGCGGTATACATTTCCTGCATCATAATCTGCCGTTCGGCGGAGTGAATAACAGCGGTATGGGTAAATCTCATGGTTACTACGGGTTCCTGGCGTTCTCGCACGAAAAACCCGTACTCAAGCAAAAAAGCGGACTCACTTCGGTCCGGGCTTTCTATCCCCCCTATACCGCATGGTCTAAAAAATTGATGGACTGGTTTTTGAAGTTGTTTTAACGATTTCACCATCCGCTGTTCGCTAAATCTGGAAAATTCAACTTCCGGTTTAGTAAATTGGCGGCCTCTATTTGAACGTTATTCTAAAAAAATTCCTGGCGTCATGAAAAAAGCATTGAAATGGTTTCTAATTACACTCGGCGGCCTTTTGGTATTGATCCTCGCCGCTGCTTTTGTTGTTCCGATCGTTTTTAAAGAAGATATTAAAGCGGCCATCGATAAAGAATTAGCCAAGTCCGTCAATGCCGATGTCCTCTTTGAAGACTATGACCTCTCGTTGTTCAGCAATTTTCCGAACATCACTGCCCAGCTCAGTGGTCTGGGCGTTGTAAACCGCGCACCCTTTGCGGGCGAGGTGCTGTTCGCCACCGAAAAATTTGAAGTAGAAGTGAATCTCAAAGATATTTTGTTTGGCGACCAGCTTCGTGTAAAAGGCATTTCCCTGATTCGCCCTCAGATCAATATCAAGGTGTTGGAAGACGGCCGCGCCAACTGGGACATCGCCATGCCTTCGACCGATACGGTAACCACTACCGAAGAACCTGGAGAATTTTCGTTTGGTATAGACCACTGGGAAATTGTAGAAGGTGAAGTTACCTACGACGACAAATCTCTTCCTTATAAACTCGAGATCAAAACACTGAACCACTCCGGTAGCGGCGATTTCACGCAAAGCGTGTTCGATCTCAAAACCAAAACCACTGCCGATTCCGTAACAACATCATTCGACGGCACCGAATATCTCACCAACAAACACGTAGAAATTGATGCTACAGTAAGCATCGGTGAAGAATATACCAAGTATACCTTTAAAGAAAACAACGTTAAGGTAAACGACTTCGGCATGAGCTTCGACGGATGGTTCAAGATGAACGAAAAAGATTTCGGCATGGACCTGACGTTCAAAAGCCCGGACAATTCATTCAAGAGTCTGCTCTCGCTCGTGCCCGGCATGTATACAAAAAATTTCAACGAAATTGAAACCAAGGGAGATCTCGCTTTTAGCGGCGCTGCAAAAGGAACCTATAGCGACACGCAAATGCCGGCCTTCAACCTGAACCTGCTGGTGAAAGACGCCATGTTCCATTATCCTGACCTGCCCACCGCTGTGAACAACATCAATGTAGATCTGCTGATCGATAACAAAGATGGCGTGATCGACAATACCGTGATCGACCTGAAAAAAATGCATCTCGACTTCGGATCCAATCCGGTTGATGCGCGTGCGCTGATCACAAAAATGTATCCCACGAATGTGGATGCCAGCCTTGCCGCAAAACTCAATCTCGCAGAACTCAGCAAAATGTTTCCGATGGAAGGTTTGGACATGAAGGGTAACTATGCTATTAACCTGACCGCGAAAGGCGTGTATGATAGCCTTAAGAAAATTATGCCAGCCATCGATGCCAGCATGTCGCTTGCCAATGGCTATGTTAAGTCTTCTGAATTCCCTATTCCGCTGGAGGATATGCACTTCAGTTCCACCATCAAAAACTCTTCCGGTAAAATGGCAGAGACCGTGATCCGGGTGAACGACTTCAACATGATGATGGACAAAGAAAAATTTTCTGCCGATCTCGTCCTGCAAAATCTTGATGATTACACCTGGGATCTGAAGGCAAAGGGTGGTATCGATCTGGAAAAGATCACCAAAATATTCCCTATGGAAGGCATGACACTTGCGGGAAAAGTGAAAGCTGATATTCAAACCAAAGGAAAATATTCAGATGTGGAAGCCGAGCGTTATGACAAGCTACCCACCAGCGGTTCGGCGTCGTTGAAAGATTTTAAATATATCACCAAAGACCTTCCGGAAGTGACATTGAGCGAAGCGTCTATGATATTTGATCCAAAGAAAATTGAGCTGAAGAAACTCGATGGAACGATCGGTAGAAGCGACTTCGATGTCACCGGAGCAGTATCTAATTATCTAGGTTATGTCTTTGGGAAGAACGAGGTGATCAAGGGCAACGTAAACTTCAATTCCAACCTGCTCGACCTGAATGAGTTCATGACTGACTCTGAAGAAGCAACCACGCCCGATACCTCTTCCTTTGGCGTGATACCTGTTCCTGAGAACATTGACTTCCTGCTGAAGTCAAGTATCAAATCGGTGAAGATGATGGACTATAACATTACCAACGCCACTGGCGATATCGTGGTGAAGGACGGCGTTGCCAATCTTAGCGGCCTGCATTTCAATTTGCTCGGCGGATCGTTCGTAGTCGATGGTTCTTACAATGCCAAAGACCTGGCGCATCCGAAATACGATTTCGCCCTGAAGATCGAAAACCTGTCGATGAGGCAAGCTTCGCAGGCATCGTCGCTCGTGCAGACTTACGCGCCGATTGCGGGTTTAGTCAACGGAAATTTCTCTACCGATTTCAAAGTGAACGGCGAGTTGTCGCAGGATATGATGCCCAACCTGGCTACGGTTAACGGCGGTGGGTTGATCAAGATCGCGCAGGCGGCGCTGAAAGATTCAAAATTGATTTCGGGCATCACATCTCTCACCAAGCTCGACAATACCAGTGAAGTAACGATGAAAGATGTGTTGATGTCTGCCTCCCTGAAAGACGGCAAGCTGAGTGTTAAACCTTTCGATGTAAAATTCGGGAATTATAAAACCACCGTCGCCGGAAGCACGAGTCTTGATGGCACACTGGATTATACATTGAAGATGGATGTCCCTGCTGGAAAGTTGGGCACACAATTTAACAGTCTGGTTTCGAAGTACTCGGGCTCAGGCAATGATCCCAATAAAAATATTCCGCTGACTATTGGCTTAGGTGGAAAATATAACAGCCCCACACCGAAGCTTGTGATGGATGAACAAAAAGAGCAAGTGAAGGAGGCGGCGGTGACTGCTGCGAAAGAAGAAGGAACCAAGGCCCTGCAAAAAGCGGTAAAAGGAACCGAAGCGGAAAAAGCATTGAACAAACTTCTAGGCAACAAACAAGACTCCACTAAAACCGGCGATTCTACCAAGGCTACTACCACCACTACCGAACAAGAGGTAAAACAAAAGGTGGAGGACGAAGCCAAAAAGAAAATCCAGAACCTGCTGAAACGAAAGAAGAATTAACATTATTTGCCGACGAACAGAAGCCCCATTTTTGAAGCTGAAATGGGGCTTTTTTTTAGTAACCGTCATAAAAATCACTTAAGCGATTGAATCCGTCGCTTGGACGTCAGTAACACCTTATTCCGGGTGAAGGCAGGTTTCACCATAAAAGCAGGTATTCATGGCAGCGAAAATCAATGCTATGAAAATCTTATCTGGAAGAAGTTTGGTGTTTATAGGGCTCATGTGTTTTGTGTTTCAGGCGATGGCGCAAAACAGTAAAACCTCGCCGGTTTGTGAAGAAACGTGCTTCAACACTGAAGTTATCTCAGCACAAAAGATCTCAGAAACCTGCACTGTCTACGAGTGGAAGGTTACTTACAGCGGAAGATGCGCACACGCGCTTTCACACTTCTCCGCAGCCATTCCCTGCGGACAGATCAAAAATCTCAGCAATTCAGAAAATTGGAAACAGGTCCTTGGCACCGACCCGAAGACTGGTTTAACCGGTTTTAAGATCGACGACATTCCTGAATTTGGCGGGTCGCCGCTCAAAAGCTTCACCGTTAAATTCACTTTGTGTACAGACAATGCCAACTGCGCTGCGTTGCTTAAATGCTGGCAACCGGTGATCGCCTATAAAGCTTCTACGTGTGTTGATTATGATACTTTAAGTGTTTCATGTACTGCGTTAAAAGCTTCTTTACAAAAACAGGATCTTACCTGTTACAATAGTGGCAACGGCAAACTCTCTGTGGTGATCGAAGAAGGTGAAGAGCCTTTTACTTATCTGTGGTCAACCGGCGCCACCACCTCCAGCATGATTAACCTTTCTGCAGGTGAATACTCTGTAATTGTTAAAGATGCTACCGGAGCAGAAGTTACCTTAAATGAAACCCTTCATCAACCGGAGCAAATAAAAGTTGCCGGTACTGTTTCGCCCGCAAGTTGTAGTGGTAAATCTGACGGCTCCATCGACCTTGCGGTAAGCGGTGGCGCGGGTTCTTATACTTACGTTTGGAGCAACGGCTCAACCTCAGAAGATTTATCGGCCTTGAAGTCGGGCAATTATGCCGTGACCGTTACCGATGCATCGGGTTGTAAAACGCAGGCAAATTTCGTTGTTACTAATGCTTCACAGATTACCATTACTGCGTCGCAGAATCTGCCGGGATGTAACCAGACTAATGGTGGTCTCAACATTACGGTGAGCGGTGGCACTGCGCCATACACTTATTTGTGGTCGAATGGTGCTATTACAGAAGACATTCAAAATTTGAGTTCTGGCATTTATAAAGTTACCGTGACCGATGCTAATGGCTGTTCTGTTGAAGTGTCTTACAACTTAAAAGACAACAACACGCTTAAACTTTCTGCGACGTCAACACAAACCAGTTGCGTTGACGATGCGTCTGGCACCATAAACCTTACGGTGACCGGCGGCGTCGACCCTTATACTTATAGCTGGTCGAATGGCTCAACGACCGAAGATCTTTCGGGTCTTATCTCGGGTTCTTACACTGTAACGGTTACCGATAGCTCGGGCTGCACAGCCACGTTGCGTGTTTTTGTTGCCAAGAAAACTTTCCAGGTGCCGAGCCAGATCGTGCAACCGCTTTGCCATGGCGACAGCACAGGTTCAATTACGTTGCAAACCCCGATTGGAGGAACCGGCCCCTACACCTATGTTTGGTCTAATGGTGAAACCGGGACTTCGCTTACCGAACTTGCCCCTGGCACGTATTCGGTAACCATTACAGACACCACAGGTTGCTCGCGAACACTTTTCTTCGTGATCATCAATCCCACAGCCATCAGCGCTTCGGCTTCAGTGTCAAACAGTCAGTGTAATGCCGAAGGTCATTTTGCTATCGACCTTTCGGTTTCAGGTGGCAAAGCTCCATACACGTATAGCTGGTCGAATGGTGAAACTACGCAAGATCTCGATTCACTCGAGTCAGGAACGTATCACGTAACGATCACCGATGCCAATGGTTGTACCACCGAGAAAGAGGTCATGGTGGCCGGCTCGGATGCCGGTTGGTCATGCCTGATTGCTCCGTTGGATTCAGTGCCGGTGTGTGGTTCTGCCAACAATATGCTCCACACCTCCGTAGCGGGAGCTGATTCTTATGCATGGTCTGTGCAAAGCCAGGATGCAGGTTGGATTATTACATCTGGTGCCTCCTCCGATTCGATTCTGTTCAGCACAGGTGGCCTTAACAGCTCGGCAACATTTACGCTCACGATTACCAAAGACGGCTGTACACAGACCTGTACGTATTCTATCACCACATGTCGCGAAGATGACGGTGGTGGCGAAGATCCTGGAGAAGACCCGGGCGGCGAAGATCCCGGAGGCCCCGGAAATGAAACTTGTGAAGAATGTTTTACTACGTCGATCGTTACGGTAAGTAATGACAACGCTTGTAAGACCTACGAAGTGACAGTTTTTACCAATGGCAATTGCAGGCATGACCTGTCGCATTGGGTGATGAGTATACCTTGTGGTAACGTAAGCAACTATTCCAACTCCGAAGGCTGGAAGATGGAATTGGGACAAGATCCGACAACCGGTTTGTATGGGTTGAAGGTAGATGACATCGACGGCTTCGGGAACAAGACCGAATCATTTAAGGTGAAATTCACCCTGTGCTACGACGCAGCTTGTGGTGAGTTGCTCGAAGACTGGAGCCCGGTGGCGTCTTATAAAGCCGGCCAGTGCGTAGCCTACGATACGCTGGAAGTAAGAAATACCGTTGTAGCCAATACGACAACACCTTCCACCTTCTCGGCTTATCCTAACCCGGTATACAGCCAGTTGAGTGTAGATTTCACGGTAGTCGAGAGTGACTTCGCCAAAGTTGAAGTGCTCGATGCCATGGGCAATTATGTAAGCACCTTGTTTGAAGGTTATGTCAACAAAGGTCAGTCGTACCACATTGATGGGAACCTGAGTAACCTGAACCACGGTATGTATTACTACCGGTTTACTTCGGCCGGCGATGTGAAGTATGGTAAGATCTTTAAAGAATAGTTATTTTTGATTCACTTCTTAGTGCCTTGGGTCAACGCTCAAGGCACTTTTTATTTTCTCCTGATTCAAATTCTTCGCAGCTAAACTCGACAGGCGGAACCCACTTGCCCTTAATAAGTTCATATTTTATTAGCGGTAACAAATGGGGAAGCGTTGACTACTTTACGGCTTCTCATACTTTAAGTCATAAATCTCGATTTCATAAAAACCCGTTCGCAAATCGGCGCTCAGGCGTGGCTATTGTTCTTTTTCTCAGTTGTGAGAAACTGAAGAACAACAAATGTTTTACCGGACTTAGAATGGCCGGCCTTCTCACACCCCAGGTTTAAATATCTATTCCTCTTCAAGTCCCTTGAGAAAACTCTTAAGATAACCCGAATAATTTCCTTTGTCTTCGTCGAAATTAAAGCTGGTTAGTGAGCCCCAGGGTTCGATCTTATTATCGATATAAGGTCCGCAAACGCCGAGATACACTCCCTCTTCGTCGGGAAACGCCAAGCGAACCACCAGGAAAGTTTTCAAACCACCCTCATATTGAAGTTGTTCGCGATGAACAACCTTAACACTGGAAGGTTCTGCAAATTCACCGGCAACATAGCTGAACATTTCGCCCACCGCGATGCTGTCTTGGCGATAATATTCTTTGGGAAAGAATTTCTCGATGCCAAAATCACGAAACGTCGCGAGCATCGAGTTTCTGAAATAAGGATCCTTAGCCAGTTTCTTCAAAATTGCCTGATTAGGTTTTTGCTGCTGGCGCAACAAAGCCGCATGGGCGTGAACAGCCAGATAGTTATCGACCAGTTCAGAAATTTTCTTGAGGTTGGCCATCTCGGTCTTCCCAAGCCTGTCGTAGCCGATGATATCGATCAGATTATCCAGCGCATGATACACCGTATCTCGCAGGTAGGTCTCAGTCTCGGCGTTGAAATCGGCATTGATTGTTTCTTTATAGGGGGCCAGCTCGGATACAGTCAACGCTTTTTTAAACATCAGGTTCTGTATCACAAAGTACATGGGTGTTTTATAGGCTGGCATTTTCAGCTGTGGAATGATCTTCATCAAAAACGCTTTGCTGGCCAGCGAATCATCGCGATGAATATTGAAGAGATGATAGTACCGCGAATCGTCTGCCGCCGGTGTATGTTTGGGCAGCAGCTCGATTAAGGCCGCCTCACTTTCGGGCGTACGAAGGGCCACTAAAACTTCCAAGGCCGCAAGCTCCTGCTGCGTGTTGCCTTTCAGCGTTGGAAATATTTTCCTGATGAAAGGCACAGATTTTTCGCTTTTGAACTCTCCCAACCGATTGCCCTGATTGAGAATCATTTCTTTTGCCGGGCGTCCGTCTATCACGATGTCTTTTTCCATAATGACCGAATCGGTGATCGACCTGTATCCCTCCGCGCGGCGCTCCAGAATGAGGCTATCGCTGGCAGCTTCATAGTAGGGCGAATACTTTTCGACCGCAACCGAATAATTGTTGCCTGTGTTTTTGTCGAGCCCGTAATACACATCGAGTTTCACGCCGTCGCTGTTTTCAATATCGCGTCTTGGCACCGAGGGCAAATCAATGGTAAAGAAATGATCGGGAGACTGATAGGGGGTAAACGTTGTTTTTTCGTAGGGCAAAAGACGGAACGAATTCACAAATTCTTTGAGGTCGCCCATCCGATCGGTGCCAAAAAATGCGGTGATAA
>JBMOKS010000255.1:0-2481 GCA_049324355.1 Bacteroidota bacterium | reverse complement strand
ACTTCCACCGGCGCCACCGTGACTTGGGGTGCTGTCACCGGAGCTTTAAATTATACTGCCGAATACAAACCGGCGGCAGCTACAACCTGGACCACCGCGGCATCAGCCACCACCAACACTTCGGTGAATCTTTCATCACTCACGGCAAACACAACGTATGACTGGCGCGTAAAAACAAACTGCTCTGCAGACCAGGATCTAACCAACGCAGGCGGTACGGTGTCGGGGCAATACAATGACTCACCAGCAGGCGAGGACATTACGAAAGTGACCGACAATCAATCATCTACCAAATACCTCACGTTCAATAGCTCAGCCTGGATCCAGTTTCAGGCCGGGAGTTCTTATGTGGTAACGAAGTATGCTATAACATCGGCAAACGACGCGCCCGAACGCGATCCGCTGAATTGGTCGCTGCAAGCTTCATCAGACGGCTCATCGTGGGTAACGCTCGACACGCGCAACAACGAAGATTTTCCCTCGCGGTTGCAGCGCAGAGAGTTCTCATTCAGCAACACGATTCCCTACGCTTACTACAGGTTGCAGATGAGCAACAATAGCGGCACCGTTCTTCAATTGGCGGAGTGGGAAATTTATGGAAACAGCAGCAGCGCCTATGCTACTGCCCAGTTCACAACGCCTGCCGGAAGCTGCGCCAGTGCTTATGACAACACTACCAACGATTCATTTGCGAACGCTGTGGCCATTCCGTTTAACACCAATATCACCGGCTTGATCAATCCGGTGAATGATCAGGATTACTACCGGTTTACCATTACCACCGGAGGAACCATCACCATCACGCTGCAGACACTGCCGGGCGACTACGATATTATTCTGTATAACGGGTCGCAGACACAGGTAGGTATTTCAGAAAATGGTGGAACTAGCAACGAGACGATCAACTACACTGCGGCCGCCGGAACTTATTATGTACGTATCTATGGTTGGAACGGGGCCAACAGCGGCACACAATGTTATACGCTGCGTGTAGCTACGGGCACGGCTGCCATCGCTTCGATTGCGCCGGGTTCATCTGAGCAAAAGAAGATCGAGGAGCACGAGATTTTTCCCAATCCCGTGGATGATATTCTGAATATCAACATGACCGACGTGGATAATGAATCAAGGGTGCTGCTTTTCAATGCGGCCGGACAAAGCGTCATTCATAAACGTGTGGAGTCGCTGAGTTCACAGCTCGATGTTTCGACGTTGCCGGCGGGCGTGTATGTTCTTAAGATCGAAACGCTGCGTGGTGTTCAGACCATAAGGGTGATGAAGAAGTAGAACAATTCGAAAATATTGAACTGCGAGCTGCAGGTCATGCAGCTCGCAGTTCTTTTTTCCGGCTGTTGGGCATACAGGATAAGTTTTTGAGATGTTCACGGATATTGAGCGCCATAGTGATTTATCAAGCCTGCACGAGGTCCAGCTCCTTGATCTCCTTTTTATACTTCGACGGCAGGATTATCGCTTTCAGCAGCCAGTCAACCTTCATGATTTTGCTGATTTTATACAGGTTGATCAAAAAATAAAGAAAAGATATTTTTCGGAGGCCAAGCAATTTACGCACCCGCCGGGGAACTACTACGGTCTGCGCTTCCCGCAGGATCTTGTAGCGTATTGAGCCCAGGTGCTTGCGATATTGAGCGAAGAGGTCATCGGTGTAGCCGCTGCGTTGAAGGTTCTGGCATAGGTGGCCATGTCGCATCTTTTCCCATTCTTCAAAAGTTTCCGGCAACCCTTTTACGCCCATGCGGCTTCCAACCCTGGAGAATACTTCAAACACCTCGTTCCTTTCGACCCTGCTCAGGTCTCGTTCCAGCACTTCAAATGACCTGATGGAATAATCGATGAGCATGAAGAGCACATCGCGGTAAGCCCAATCGGGAATATTTACGCCACGCTTTGCTTCAACATCGGCATGTATCTTCGTCATGGCATCTATGGCGCGCAGGGCGGAATGTTTTTCAGAGAACACAATGGCCCGGGCGTAGGAGACCGTAGAGAAAAGTCTGCCCAACGGATCTACCGGAAGCCGGCCCGTAAAATATAGCCAGTCTACGGCTTTGTTGAGCGCAAACTCGGCCGAGGCACCTGCGAAGATGAAAAGAATAGTATCGCTCTTGCCCCAGATCTGCCGCACCACCGAATGCTTATCAACAAAATATTCCATGATCAATTGGAATGACGAGTGACGAATGACGAATAACGAGTGACGAGTGATGAGTGACGAATATGGAGTGTATGGACAATCCAAAATTCAAAAGCAAGAATCAAGTATCCAGAAAACTGGCACGTCGAGAAAAGATCGCAAAAACAAGAGAACTGGAATAACAACCAAACATCGCCAAGATGGAGACGCACAAAAACTGTCCCTTACAAAAAGAGCGATCAATACTTCGACCGTAAAGATCAACGAGGCTAAACCAAAAATGGTTTTTATTAAAAGTCAGTTTCATTCAAATATGGAGTTACCGC
>JBMOKS010000254.1:0-2487 GCA_049324355.1 Bacteroidota bacterium | reverse complement strand
TACACAACGACCAAAGAAGGTACTGTTGCTTTGGAAGATGTGTTAAGGAAGATCAACAAAGAATTTGGCAACGATTTGGGCGTAGATGCCAATTCAGATGCCAACGAATTGAAGTCTTTTCTAAAGTCTGTTATTCCTGACTACGACGATGAGCGCGTGTACGTGTCTGATATCAAGAAACTCGTAAAATGGTACGATGTCCTTCTGAAGCATGCGCCCGAAGTGTTGACTGAGTCTGCGAAGGAAGAGAAATCTGACAGCGAATAGTTTCTTACCGTTTATCTGGCCATGAAAATGGCTGCAAGCTTAGGCGATTCGGAGCTGAATAGATCTTATTGATTCTTTGAGATCTTGAATATCGAACAGGGGAAATTCGGCCATTCGACCGGTGTTCGATTATTCTACAGGCTTTCAGCCTTCATCACCATGTTCTTAGATCCCACATAGAATGGCGTGCGTTGATGCAGGCCTTTCATCTCAATGTCCAATATCCTTTCTTTTCCGTCGGAAGCCTTGCCTCCTGCTTGTTCGGCGATAAAGGCCAGCGCGTTGCATTCGTACATTAAGCGAAGCTTACCATTGGGGTCTTTGGCGGTGGCAGGATAGATATATATCCCTCCCTTCAACATGTTCCGGTGAAAATCAGCCACCAACGACCCGATGTAACGTGCCGTGTAATTATTGTCCTTACAATATTGGATGTAGTTCCTTACCGGCTGTGAAAATGAATTCGCCGAGCCCTCATTGATTGAATAGATCTTTCCATCGTCGGGCATCTGCATGTTGGGGTGAGAGAGGAAATATTCGCCAAGGCTTGGCTCATAAGTAAATCCGTTTACGCCGTGACCTGTTGTGTACACCAGCATCGTGGATGAACCATATAAAATGTATCCGGCGGCAACCTGTTCGGAACCTTTTTGTAAGATGTCGGATTCCTGGATCGGCATTCCGGCGGAACTTTTTCTCCTGTAGACGGAAAAGATCGTACCGATGGAAACGTTCACGTCAATATTTGAAGAACCGTCAAGTGGATCGATGGCGATCACATATTTGCCTTCATTATTCAGATCAACGTAGGCCTCGGATTCTTCAGATACCAGCGCACAAACTTCACCACCTTTTGCCAGCGCTCTGGTAAAACGGATGTTGGCCAGCACATCAAGTTTCTGCTGCTGATCACCCGCCGTGTTGGTCGATCCCAGCGCACCCATAATATCGATCAATCCTGCCTTGTTCACTTCACGGTTTACCACCTTGGAGGCCAAAGCGATATCACGAAGCAATTGCGACAGCTCGCCGCTGGCATACAGGAAGTGGTCCTGATTGTTTTTAATGAATCGGTCCAAGGTAGTGCCGATAGGTTGAGCTATTCGCGAGGTCTCGATACTTGGGGAGTTGGTATTTATCATTGATCTTTGCATGCTTTTGGGAAAACTCGACTCAAAGTTAACCTGCAAACGATTTAGTACAATAAAAATGAAGGTTTTTAAATTTGGTGGTGCCTCTGTCAAAGATGCTCGTGGCATTAAAAACGTGGCCACTATTCTGCAATCTTACCCCGAAACCAAACTTATTGTGGTCATTTCGGCGATGGGCAAAACAACCAATGCCCTCGAAAGAACTCTCAGCCTTTATAACAGCCACCAAAATTATCAGGCCGAACTCGACGATCTGCGGTTGTACCATGATAAAATCATCAAGGAATTGTTTCCCGCCAGTCATCCGCTCTGGAATGACGTAAAAGGAATATTCCAGGACCTGGAAGACGAAATGAAGAAACAAGGCGACGCCGACCTTATCTACGACCAGGTAGTGTCTTTTGGAGAGGTTTTATCGACCGTGATCGTTCATCAATATTTAAAAGAAATGAACATCAATGCCACCTGGATCGACGCGCGCGATTATATAGCCACCGATAGCACTTTCCGCGAAGGCAGAGTTGACTGGAAAAAAACTTCGGCACAAGTGCGCGAGCTTGCCGTAGTGCTCGAGAAAAAAAATGTAGTGATCACACAAGGTTTCATCGGCCGTTCACCTGGTGGGTTGACAACCACTCTCGGTCGCGACGGCTCTGATTTTTCTGCTGCCATTTTCGCATCAACGCTTGGCGCCGATTCTGTCACCATTTGGAAAGATGTGCCCGGTGTGATGAATGCTGATCCGAAACGACTTCCGGCCGCCACTGTTTTCGAAGAGCTCCCTTTTCGTGAAGCTGCCGAGATGACGTACTACGGCGCCTCTGTGATCCATCCCAAGACCATTAAACCGCTGGCCAACAAAAGCATTCCACTTTTTGTCAAAAATTTCGATGATCCATCGCTGCCAGGAACAAAAATACATGAATGCCACGTAGACCATCTTCCGCCGCTCATTGTGTTTAAAGACAATCAATGCCTTATCTCCTGCAAGGTTACCGATTACACTTTCGTTAGCGAAGATCAAATGAGCCACATCTTCAACACCCTTTCGGAGCTGAATGTTCGCATC
>JBMOKS010000253.1:0-22543 GCA_049324355.1 Bacteroidota bacterium | reverse complement strand
CTACCAGGTGAAAAATGGCCACCGCCAGCAATTCACAAAGGTTCAAATTGAAAACATTGGATAACAATCAATAGCCAGTAGTCTGTTGGCAGATGCCCATGACTAGTGGCTGTGACTAATGACTAAAAATTATGGCACATAAAAAAGGCGAAGGCAAAGTAAAGAACGGACGCGAATCGGAAAGCAAACGATTAGGCATTAAAATTTTTGGTGGTCAGAAAGTAATTGCGGGTAATATCATCGTTCGTCAGCGCGGTACCAAGCACCACCCCGGGCAGAACGTAGGTATTGGTAGAGACCACACCTTATTTGCATTGACAAACGGTGTTGTAGTATTTAAAAAAGGTAGAGAGAACAAATCTTTTGTATCGGTTCAGCCGGTTGCTGAAGCGTAAAAAATATTACTGAAAACTAAGATAGACAAAGGGACCTGATTCAGGTCCTTTTTTATTTTCGCCGGTGATGAGTTGGCGGTCAGATTACCGACTTATTAGCCCCCCCAAAATGCGGTAAATAGTATAAAATTTCTGCGATTAATTCCCGGCTAACATTTTATTTCACCCCAATTCCAAAAGCGGTATTTTCTTTTTCGATTTCCTACCATAACTTGGGCCACTTAATTCATTCATTTTAATATTAACCTAAACATAAACTTATGAGGAAAACTCTACTAACGTGTCTGGCGTTGGTCTTTGCGCTCAGCTCCTGGGCGCAGGATCGAACGGTTACTGGTACGGTGACTTCCACGGAAGATGGAACGCCACTACCAGGTGTGAATGTTGTGTTGAAAGGCACAACCGTGGGTACTACAACTGATGCAGACGGAAAATTTTCGTTATCAGTTCAAGGAACAGGTGGTTCGCTGGTCTTTTCGTTCATCGGTCTACAGACTGCCGAAATTGAGATCGGCGATAAAACTGTGATCGATGTTTCTCTCGCTCTGGATATCACTCAGTTGAATGAAGTTGTAGTGGTCGGCTACGGTGTGCAGGAAAGAAGAAAAGTTTCTTCCTCTATCTCTACAGTGCCAGGCAGTGCAATTTCACAACTGGCGGCACCCAGCTTTGATACGCAATTGGCTGGCCGCTCGGCTGGTGTGCAGGTGACTTTGGGTTCTGGTGTGATCGGTAATACTCCTACTATTAATATTAGAGGTATGAACTCTATCACTTCTGGTACCTTCCCGCTGGTGGTGATCGATGGCGTGCCAATGATTACCGGAAATCAGAGTGGCGTGATGAACACCAACCCGCTTGCCGATATCAACCCGGCTGACGTTGAGTCATTTGACGTATTGAAAGACGGCGCTGCGACTGCAATCTACGGTTCCCGCGCAGCCAATGGTGTAATTCTTATTACCACCAAACGCGGCAGCAAATCAAAAGGCAAGCTGAGTGTTGACTTTACTGTTTCTACTGGTTTTTCTGAGGCAGTAAACAAATTCGATTTGTTGAATGCTGAGGAATTCGTCACCATCGCTAACGAAAAATTGACTAACGCAGCTGTTGCTCCGGCTGCTTTCATGGATGCGAACAATACCAATACCGATTGGCAAGATGTGATCCTGAGAAAAGGTAAATTCGACAACTACAATTTGAGCCTCGGCGGTGCAACCGAATCAACTAATTACTATTTCTCTTTAGGCTACCAGGAGCAGGAAAGTGCTGTGGAGGCTAACGATTTCGATCGTCTTTCTTTCCGCACTAACCTCGACCACAAGATCAATAAATTTTTAGAAGTTGGTACTGGTATCAATATTTCAAGAACGAATACTACTGGCTTGAACACAGGCGGAAATGCACTTTCTGGTAACATCGCAGGTGGTTTGAGATTGTTTCCTAACGTTCCGGTGTATGACGCAGCGAACGCTACGGGTTATAACTTGTCTCCTGACTTCCAGGTTTTAGGTCAAGGTGCAAACACCAGGGCCATTGACAACAACTACACCAACCAGAAATTTGTGTTGGACAACAACAAGTTTGTCGCTTCTACCAACCGTGTGTTGGCCAACGTTTATGGGAAAGTTAACATCATCGATGGTCTGAGCCTGCGTACACAATATGCACTTGACTTCCTGGGCAACAAAGACTTCCAGTCACTCGATCCGAGACACGGCGATGGCCGCGGTTCAAACGGTGTGGTATTCCAACAATTTAGAGAAGTAACCCGCTGGAACTGGCAGAACACGTTGAACTACAACAACGATTTTGGTGATCATGGTATCGACGTAGTATTGGGTACTGAATTTCAGAAGACTACTTTCCAGAGCTTCAGCGCTACAGGACAGAACTTCTCTGACCGCTTCTTCATCGATGATAACCTGATTACTGGATCTTTCGTGACTCCACTGGCTGGCGGTACTTACAACCAGAACGGTTTCGATTCATACTTCGGTAGAATTAACTACTCCTTTAAAGATCGCTATCTGTTAGGCTTCAGCGCCCGTAACGACGGATTGTCGCAGCTGTCCGAGGCGAACAGAAAAGGTACCTTCTTCGGTGGATCTGTTGGATACCGTATATCAGAGGAAGATTTCTTCAAGAATTCCGGTATTTCCGGCGTTATCAACGACTTGAAAATTAGAGCTAGCTACGCTGAAGTTGGTAACACCGACATCGGCTTGTTCCCTTACCTTGGTCTTTACGGGGCAGCTCGTTATGGATCGCAAAACGGTATCGGCTTCACTCAAGCAGGAAACCAAGCATTAGAGTGGGAGACCAGCAAGAAGACCAACATAGGTGCCGACTTTGGTTTACTGAATAATAAGATCAATTTCATTTTTGACTATTTCGTAAACAATATCGATGGCCAGATTTTGGAAGTTCCTTATTCTCCTTCGCTTGGCATCCCCAATAACTCCATTAGCCAAAATATCGGTGTTATTAAAAACAGCGGCATGGAGTTTACCATAAACACGACGCCGGTAAATAAAGGAAATTTTTCATGGAATGTGAGCGCTAACTTTACCACCGTTAAGAACGAGGTTATCGAGACCTATAAAAACTCTGCAGGTTTATTCGCTGACGTGCCGAACGCAAATCGCACAGGATTTAGCCTGGCGGCCCGTGTAGGCGAGTCCATCAATGCTATCTATGGTTTTGTTTACGCTGGTGTGAATCCTGACAACGGTAATCCGATGTATGTTAAGGGCGATGGAAGCATCGTTCAGCGCAATGTTAATACTGGAACATACTCTTTTTACGATCCTGCTGACGGACTTAACGAAACCAACACTGTTGGCGCCGCGCTTAACACACTTGATGTTAAAGATGGTGGTGACAGACAAATTTTAGGTCAGGTTCTGCCCAAATGGTTTGGTGGTTTAACCAACACCCTAAACTATAAAGGCCTGTCGCTTGAATTGTTCTTTCGCTTCTCCGGCGGAAATCATGTGTACAACCAAACCAAGCAGGATAACTTGGTAAACCAGGATTTCAACAACAGCGGCAGAGAACTGTTGAAGCGCTGGACGCCTGAAAATCCTAACACCGACGTGCCCAGGTTGTATATCAACCGCTCGCAGCAGGTGAACCAGACTGGTAACGCTATCTCTCGATTCGTTGAGAAAGGTGATTTCTTGAGACTTCAGAATGTTATCCTAAGCTATAACGTACCGAAGAGCATTCTTGAAAAAACTGGTGCTTTTAAATTGTCTAACGTGAGGGTATTTGCACAAGCTCAAAATGCTTTGACCTTTACTAAGTATACTGGTATTGATCCGGAGCTTGGCATTGGTTATGACAATAACACCAGCCCTACCTTCCGTACCTTTACATTCGGTGTAAATGTTGGACTCTAAAAGAAGATAAAACATGAAAAAATATATTGTAAAAAGTTTATTGATTGCGGGACTTATCGGCGCGTCGTCTTGTGACGTTACCGATTTGACGCCCCAGAATGCGTTGTCTGAAGCCACAGCATTTACGACACCCGAGAGAATTGAATTGGCCGTAACGGGTGTCTATGACGCCGCCAACTCAGGTTTTTATCTTGGTGGCGCTGTACGCGGATACCCCTTTGGTGCCGCACACGTAGAGCAAGGTGATTGCCGCGGAGAAGATGTGTTGAACACTCAGTTATTCTACGCCATTACCTACGAAAGCACTTACGATCCTACAACTGCTAATAATGATTTTCATTGGCAGACTTTGTATGCATTGATCAACCGCGCTAATGTAGTGTTGGCTGGTCTTGACAAAGCGGTTCCTACCGGAACTTTCACGCAGGCCGCCATCGATGCTTACAAGGGAGAGTGCCGCTTCCTGCGCGCGCTGGCTCATCACGAATTATTGAAGCACTTTGCCAGACCCTATTCTGATAACCCGACTGCTGCGATGAGCGGTGTTCCTTATAGAACGCTTGCTGTTGTAGGTTCTGAGTCGGCTGCTATTGCTGCTGCACAAGGCAGAAACACAACTGCAGAATGTTATGATCTTTTGATAGCTGATCTTGACTATGCAGAATCTGTTCTTCCGGAAACAAGAGCCAATGCAGGCTTGAAGCTCACCAGGGCTACCAAGGCTGCCGCCGTCGCGTTGAAGACCAGAATATATCTCCACAAAGCTGATTATGCGAAAGTCGTATCAGAAGGGAACAAGCTTGCTAGTCAAAACGTGGCTCCGTTTAGTCCCGCAGCTGGCTTCGGAACATATGCTTTGCTGGCCAACCCGTTCGGACCTTTTGGTGCTGGTAACAAAGGTAACAATGAATCAATCTTTTCGATTGAAAACTCGGCGGAAGATAACCCGGGTGTAAACGGTGCGCTCCCAACTATGTACAATGTTTCTAAGACTCCGGTATCTGGACGCGGTCTGGTTGGAATCAGCCCGGTTCTTTGGAATCAGACTTGGTTCCTTGCCAGCGACGCACGTAAGTCTGCAACTTTTACCGACAATGATAATGTGTCAAGTTCAGGGAAGGGTGCGAAGTTCACCAAAAAGTATGCTGATGCAACTTCTCGTTCAGACAACGCTCCTGTTATCCGCTACGCTGAAGTATTACTGAACATGGCAGAAGCCATCCAGCGCCAGGCTGGAGGCACTCCCGATGCGAGAGCCTTTGCGATGTACAATGCCGTAAGGTCACGCTCTGTTGCTGATCCGGCAACTGATAACATCGCTGACTTTGCTACCGGCAATGCACTGATCCAGGCCATTCTGAACGAAAGAAGAATTGAGTTTGTATCCGAAGGCCTTCGTTGGGGCGATATCCACCGCTTGGCTCAGGATCCTACCTTTGGTACAAATGGTATTCCGGCAAAATGTAGCCGTAACATCAGTAACTATAGTGCCCTGTACACAGGCGACCCTGCAACTACATTCGCTACACACGCTTTTATTCCTTACAGCGACAGACGTTTTGTGTGGCCTATACCTGCTTCTGAAACGACGATCAACCCTGTGTTGGCAGCGCAGCAGAATGCTGGTTATTAATTAAGAATCATTACCCATTGATGATAAGAAAACCCGGTCACGAGACCGGGTTTTTTTATTTTGTCTTAATGCCAATTTTATCCCACTAATTACGGGATTTTACGATCCCACTAACTCCGTCATTATGAACCCCTTGTAGCCGATTTCCGGGCCAGATACTATTTGGGTGATAACCTATACCGCGGTATTTTCCACTGAAGATTTCCGTTAAAATAGTTCGGTATTTTGTTTTTATAGTTTATCCCTTAAATTGGAGTACTTTATTAATAAATTTTAACCTAAACCTAAATCTATGAAGAAGTTTCTACTAACGTGTTTCGCGTTAGTTTTTGCGCTTTATTCCATGGCGCAGGAACGAACAGTTTCAGGTAGGGTATCATCTCAGGAAGATGGCTCGCCCCTACCCGGTGTGAATGTTGTGGTGAAAGGAACCACAAGTGGTACGGTTACCGACTCCGATGGTAACTACAAATTATCAATCCCAGCTTCAGGTGGAAGTCTTGTTTTTTCATTTATCGGATTACAAACACAAGAGATTGAGATCGGCGACAGAAGTGTTGTCGATGTGCAATTGTCGCTGGATGTTACCCAGTTGAGTGAAGTTGTTGTGACAGCACAGGGTATCAGCCGTGAACAGAAAACACTCGGTTATGCTACAACCACAATCTCGTCAAGCTTGCTGGCGAACAAACCCGAAACCGATATCGGCCGTGCGCTACAGGGAAGAACACCCGGTGTGCAGATCCTTAGCTCTTCTGGGATGGCCGGCACTGGTACCAGGATTAACATCCGTGGTAACAGCTCCATCAGCGGCGATACTCAGCCCCTGTGGGTTGTAGACGGGGTGCCAATCAACACCTCGCAAAATAACCTCAATCCTGATTTCCAGGACGGACAAATTTCACCTACCCGCTTCATCGATATCGACCCTAATAATATAGAATCTATGAGTGTATTGCGCGGGTTGAGTGCGACAACGCTGTACGGTTCGCAGGGACGAAATGGTGTGATTCTGGTGACCACAAAAACTGGTTCAGGAAAAAGCAAACAGAACAAGTTCGAAGGCTCCCTTTCGCAATCATATTTCGTTAAGGAGGCTATCGTTCCTGAGTTTCAGAACAAATGGTCCAACGGTTTCGACGGAGCCTATGGTGAATTCTTTAGTAACTGGGGTAAACTAATGGATGGTACTGCCAGCGGCGTAAGGCATCCATACTGGGAACACAGAAACTTGTTTCCTGAACATCCGGAGTTTGCCCAAGCTGGTACAGACAATGGTGGTTATGTGCCGGTTGCCGCTCCTAACAACGTAAAAGATTTCTTCAAAAAAGGATCTAACTCAACAACTTCTTTGTATCTGGGCGGCTCAAGCGAATTCGGAACCATCAGCTTCAACTATACGCACTTAGATGAGACTGGCTTCGTCGACAACAGCACACAGAAGCGTGATAACTTCTCGTTCGGTGGTATGGCCAAGCTGACAAAAAAACTGACACTGAATAGTACGTTTAACTTTGTTAAAACTGATATTGAAAACCCGCCAACTGCTGCCGGTTACGGATCGAACACCGCGGGTATTCCTTCGATTTTCGCCAACCTTTTTTATACGCCGCGAAACATCGACCTGATGAACTGGCCATTCGAAAATCCAGTTGATAAATCCAGCGTGTATTACAGGAATGGTAATGATATTACCAATCCCCGCTGGCTGGTTAAGAATTCCCGGACAACAGACCTTACGAACCGTTTCTATTCAAGCTCAAGCTTGAACTATAAATTAACTGACTGGTTGAGCGTTAGCTATCGTTTAGGTTATGATAACTACACTGAGCGCCAGACTTATTGGAACAACAAGGGAGGCGGGAACGGATTTGATGCGCGCATCACTCCCGGTGCCTATCGCTCTATTACTGGCGTGAACAATGTAATAGATCACTCGCTGCTGGCAACGATGCAAAAAGACTTGAGCGAAAACCTGGACTTTTCTGCTGTTGTGGGATGGAACATGAGGACCGATTCTTACAGCCAGGAAGGTTTGGAAAGTCTTGGACAAGTGGTTTATGGTGTGATTGAGCACCGAAACTTCACTTCAACATTACCTCGCGATTTTAGAGGTTATGACCTGAACTATAAAACAAGAAAGCGTATTGCTGGCGGGTACCTCGAGGGTACTTTCGGCTTCAAAGAAATGTTATACGTGTCGTTGCGTGGTAGAAACGACTGGGCGTCTACTCTTCAACCCAAGAATCAATCACAGTTCTACCCAGGTGTAAGTGTGTCGTTTATCCCGACGGCAGCGTTCCCTGGTTTTGCTTCTGATGTACTCGACCTGTTGAAAATACGGGCTGGATATGGAACATCGGCAAACTTCGGCGATCCTTACAATACCGTGCCCACGCTTACACTCAATTCGCAAGCCAGGGTAGACGGAGTTGGAAATGCAGTTATTTCAAGATACTCTAGCCGTCTTGCAAACCCTGATCTGGGGCCCGAGCTGTTGCAAGAAACCGAATTTGGTATTGAAAGCGACTTGTTCGAGAACCGCGTGAGATTGAATCTCTCTTATTACAATAAGGTGATGAAAGATCAGATCCTTGACCGCCCTCTTGACCCGTCTACTGGATATACTGTGACCGCCATCAATGCTGGTGAAATGTATAACAGAGGTATTGAGGCTTATATAACCGTGACGCCGATCAAGACAAGTGACTGGACGTTTGATGTAACGGCCAACATCACCAGAAACAGAAGTAAGGTAGTATCGCTGCCTGAAGGTTCAAAAGAAATCCTCGTTAATGGATTTACAAACCTGGGTAACTTTGCCATACCAGGCCAGCCCCTGAACGTTATCAAAGGTACGTTCACCGAGAGGGCACCCGACGGACAGTTGATCATCAACGAGTCTGGAAACTATAAAATTGGCGACGAGATTGGTATTATAGCCGACCCCAATCCGAAATGGTTCGGTTCTTTGATCACTTCTTTAAGATGGAAAGGCATCGAATTCAGCATGCAGTGGGATTATGTACATGGCGGCCAGATATTTTCATATACAGCTGCTACCATGGTGGGTCGTGGTGTAGCCAAAGATCTGGAGTCATTTGATCCGACACTCACTTTAGTACTTCCTGGCGTGCTCGAGCAAAAAGATGCGAACGGAGAAGTTACCGGATACGTGCCCAACAACATTCCGCTTACTACCGCAGGTGTTTTCTTTGGTAACACGATCATTGGTGGTGGTCCCAACGACAGAGGCGTTTATGATGCAACCCGTGTTCGTTTCAGAGACATCTCATTGAGCTATTCGTTGCCTACGAGCATTGCTTCTAAACTGAAAGTAAGAGGCATCAACCTGACACTTAACGGTAATAACCTGTGGTACCGTGCCGTGAACGCTCCTAAATACTCAAAGGCTGATTTCGACAGAACTGCTTACGGTTCTAACAATGGAGCAGGTTTTGAGTACCTCGCTGGTCCTTCGTTCCGCTCATATGGTGCTACACTTAAAGTAACATTCTAAATTTGAATACCATGATTAAAAATATATTCAGAAAATTCGGAGCGGTGGTGCTGGTAATGCTCGCACTCTCTTGCGAATTTGATAAGGATCTGATCGATCCAAACGAAATACCTGTCTCAGGTGCAGATGTTGATTTACTGATGAATGGCGTTCAACTTGATTTCGCCGATTTCTACAGTAATGCACAAGGAACGGTGGCACCGTTGGTGCGCATGACCGCTATGACCGGTGGATACCGGTATGCAACAGCTTTCCAGCCGCAATTCCAGGATGGCCTTTGGACAACTGCATACCGCGCACTCGTAAATGCAGAAACGCTTATTCCTATTGCTCAGGAGAAGAAGCTCACCACTCACGTGGGTGCAGCTAAGATCATGGAAGCTTATATTCTACTGACCATGGTTGACATCTTTGGTGACGTTCCTGCATCGCAGGCGTTGCTTGGAACAAAAGGTCCCGGCTCCTGGAACCCTGCACCCGATCCGGGAGCAGATATTTACGCAAGGGCTATTACGCTGCTGGGCGAAGCAAAAACTGAGCTGGCCAAAACAGGGACTGATGTGGCCGGTGGATTGAACAGGGATGTTTACTACAGTGGCGACAAAGCAAAATGGACCGCTTTGGCCAACACGCTGGAACTGAAAGCATGGTTGAACATTTCCATCATGCCGAGCAGAAAGGCAGAAGCTGAAGGAAAAATTGATCAGTTTATTGATCGGATGACTGGAGCGCTTAAATCAGGCGTTAACCTGGTAGATACTGAAGCAGAGAACTTTACCTACAAATACAGCGCTACAACTGTGCCTGATTCACGTCACCCCTGGTATAATCAGTATTATGGACCTAACGCCGGCCAGGCTGGCGGTTATTTAGGAACATCGTTCCTTTACGAAGTGTTTAAAGGAAAGCCTGATCCTACCGACCCTGGTAATGCAGCCAAGTTTACGCAGGATCCCCGCTGGAGATACTATTTCTACCGCCAGGCCGGAAGTATTGCGCAAATCAATAAGATAGATCCAAAGGCACTTGGCTGTACACCTGGTACAAACCCTGACCATTATCTTGCCGGAAACTATCCTTTCTGTGTTTTCGATCCAGGATTCTACGGCCGCGATCACGGTGACGCTTCAGGAACTCCTCCTGACGGTCCTACGATTACTGCCGTTGGTATTTATCCCGCTGGCGGAAGGCCCGACAACACTTCAACATCGAATTTGACCTACGCCACTTCGACGAAGCGAGGACAAGGCGCTGACGGCGCTGGTATTCAGCCCATCTTTATGTCTTTCTTCACCGACTATATGAAAGCCGAGATCGCAAGTCGTGCAGGTGCATCTGATGCGGTAGTCAAAGGTTTGTTGGCAACTGCTATTCAGAATTCTATCACCCAGGTTAGAAACTTCGCTGTGTCGAAAAATCAGGCTTTGACAATCGCCGAACCTAGCACCACCAACTATCAAAATGCCGTTGTTTACTTGTATGATAATGCTGCTAACAAGCTGAAGATCATCGGTCGTGAGTTCTGGGTGGCCTCTTGGGGTAATGGCATTGAAGCCTACAATAGCTACAGAAGAACAAGTGGTCCTGACATCATGCAGCCTACCATTCAGGTGGGCCCAGGCCCGTACCTGCGTTCTATGATCTATCCAGCAAATTATGTGAACCTCAATAATAACGATGCTGTCCAGCAGAAAGACACTGATGCAACAGTGAAAGTATTTTGGGATGCGAATCCGGATAACCTTCAATAATCGAAACACATGAAAAAGATAATATTTAGCTTACTCATTGTCTCCATGATCGTTGTGTCGTGCGAAGACAAATCACTGGATCCGCTGCAGTTTGATAGCGTGAAAAAGGGCACCATCCTGGCACTCAGAGGTACGGCCCTTAACAAAATCTATGTGCAGGGAAAACCGGCAGCTGAACTGTTTCCAAAAATTGCTACAGGAACAGAGAAATTTGACTTCGACGCGGAATTCCTTGCTGAAAACGTTAATACGCTTGCCAGCATGGATATTTACGTGATTAAGAGAGTTGGATCAGCGCGGGAGAAAGTTTTTTTGAAAAACGTTCTTGCGTCAGAGTTCAAAAGTACCGCCGACTATAAGAGACCTTGGGTTTCACAATCACTCAGCATTGTGGATGTCGTGAAGGCCATTGGCCTTTCTGGAACTTTCCCGTTAAGCGCAGGAGAGATCAACACGTTGCTGACTACCTACCAGTTTGGCGTTCAGTTGGAGATCGACTTGAATTTGACAGACGGTACAAAGGTTTTCGCTTCTGACTTAGTAGCAGCTGGTTTGTTCCAAAGCAACCAATTCTATCCTGCACAGAAGTTAACATGGGCGATGACCGACTATTGTTCATACAACGCATCGTCGTGGCTGGCAACTTTTGCTGCGACAGAAAACAGATCGACCGTGTATGGACCGTATGATGTGACGTTAACTGCCGACCCAGGTGGAAACCCCAACCGGTTCTTCCTGTCTAACTTCTACGACTGCGGTGATGTATTGCGTTACGTTGATTTCGCAGTTTCATCTGACCCGGCAACCCAGGTTGTTACCTTCCCCAGCCAGACTACAGCTACCGGAACCGTGAGCGGAACAGGTACATACAACCAATGCTTGGGATCGTTCAGCATTGAAGTGACGTATGATTACACAGCTGCATCTTGCAACGGCGCTGCCGGACAAGATAAGTTTAGATACGACTTCACCAAGAAGTAATCAGCTTAATCATGATTTTTGAAAAGGCTGCCCCAAAAGGGCAGCTTTTTTTGCATCATGCCTGATGGATAGCAGTAGCACACCTCGACCCAGTAGATGCTCGAAAGCACCATATTTTATCTTAAAAATCAGGCGCGGCTTTGAGTAGAAGCTGGTGCGATGCTCAGTACTTGTTCGATCAGGCAGATTATTCCGGGGATCAAATCTACCCGGGGGCTATTGAGTTGCTTTCGGAATGAGCACGTCACTCGTCTCATCGGGTGTTTTAATATGACTTCTAGTTTTTCTCTTCTCCATGTTCACCAGCTGGGCGTCACCGAATGTTGATTGGTCACCGTTGAACATAACACGCCATATTTTACCTTTTTTCGATTCCGAGATGTACAGTGAGCCATCAGGCCCTTCGGCAAGTCCCATGGGTCTGTATTTGGCTTCTTCCATCTTGGTGATCGTGTCAACGCCGGCAAATCCATCGGCGAAGACTTCCCACTCGCCGGTGGGCTTCCCGTTCTCAAAAGGAATGAATGCCACAATATATCCGGCTTGCGGATAAGGTCCGCGATTGGTTGATCCGTGAAAGGCGATGAATGCACCCTTATTATATCGCGCCGGAAATTGATTGCCACGATAAAACAAAAGATCGTTGGGTGCCCAATGCGCAGGCAAGCCCATGATCGGATCGGCAAAACCTTTTGCTTCCTGAACACCGTCTCCGCCATACTCCGGCGCGAGCATTTTTTTATTTTTGAAAGGATCATAATACGTGTAAGGCCAGCCGTAATCTTCAGCTTCTTTGATCTTTACAAATTCTTCTGCCGGCAAAACAGCATTTTGCCAGGGACTAAAATACTGCGGCGCATGCTGATGCAAATAATCTCTGCCATGTATCACGGCATACAAGCTATTATCTTCCTTATTCCAGGTGATCGCCACAATACTCCTTAATCCGGTTGCAAATCGTTGGCCATCGGTTTGGTATTGTTCAGGTTTACCTTCATCAAATTTCCAGACACCTCCCAGGTCGTATAACTCCGGGCAGGGTGTCCATCCCTTTACATTGGCTGATGATCCGGTATTTTGATAGTCAACGGTGTTCCAATCTTCACAAGCGTTGGTGGGCGCGCTAAAAGTTACATACATGCCTCCTTTGCCATCGAAAGCCAAAGACTTAGCGTTGTGCCACCGAATAGGATGGAGGTCTCTGACAATGATTTCTGGTTTGCTTTCGGGGATTAATTTGCCGGGCGTTAATTTTTGCCTGTAGACCACCAGCTCCGAGCTGAAATATAAATAGCCATTGTGGATGCGCATTTCGGTGGCGAAGCTTCCATCGTTTGGGTAGTCGCCAAAGTACTGAATGATATCCGCTTTGCCATCCTCGTTGTTATCTCGCAGGGCAACATTGCCGGGAGCGGCAGAGGTGATTCGTAATTTCATGTAAACATCACCATTGTCATTCACCGCCAGGTGTCGGCTTGGCCCAACACTATCAACTACCACCAACGCGCCAAATCCATCGGGCAGAAACAACCCGCCGTTGTCGGCGTCTGCTTTAAGCGTGACGGGAGTCTTTTTCTCGTTGTCGCGGCAACTCGAGAATAAAAGCAATAAAATAATGATATTAATGGTTGCCCGGTTGTTTCTCATGTCGCTCATTGTATGGCCCTGCGATAGGACCCTGTAAGATAATACTTTTACTATCCCCCAACTAGGGAATACAAAGGAGCGCCAGGCTATTTCAGTACATGAATTGTTGCAACGAACCTCAGGTGTAGAAGGAGTTTAAACTCCGATGAGAATGCTGACGAAATTTCAATAAATGGCCAAAGCAAAAGCCGCGCTGCGAAAGGATCTCAGCAAACTTCACGAGATCAAACGCGTGGGCTGGCTAAACTTTAGGATCATGCCGCCAACCTTGCCAGGACGAAATAATTCAGCGGCGCCGGCAAGCTGTTAGTTTTAGTTCAGGGTATCCTTTACCGTAATTTGCTGTACGTTTCAGAAGTTTAATTACCACCAACAGAGTCATTTCTTTATACAACGAACCGGGTACCTTTTACTTTATTATTAATTAAACCCGTACGTATGAAGAAAATTTTACCCCTCTTTTGCTTGTTGGCTTTTGCCCTCACGAGTTGGGCGCAAGAGCGAACGATCGCCGGGAAGGTATCTTCATCAGAAGATTCCAATCCCCTGCCAGGTGTGAGTGTACTATTAAAAGGAACCTCGATTGGTACCGTAACTGACGCCGATGGAAAGTACACACTTAGTGTGCCTTCGGGCGGAAGCCTCGTGTTCTCGTTCATCGGTTTGCAAACACAGGAAATTCCTATCGGCGACCGGACGACCATCGACGTTGAGCTGTCGTTAGACATCAAACAACTTTCTGAAGTGGTTGTTACCGGCGTGGGTGTGGCCACCGATAAAAGGAAACTCGCCATTTCGGTAGAGTCGATCTCCGGCGACAAACTTCCCTCAATCCCAACAGCGTCTATCGATCAGGCCCTTGTCGGAAAGATTGCAGGCGCGCAGATCATGTCATCGTCCGGTAACCCGGGCGCACCTGTGAGCATTCAGCTGCGCGGCATTAACACCCTGGCTGGTGGCACACAACCACTCATCATGGTCGATGGTGTTGAAATGAGATCGTCATCGCTCAACGCGCTTGACCTGAACAACGTTGAGCGCATTGAAGTTGTGCAAGGTGCCTCTGCAGCCACCATTTACGGTGCACAAGGTGCTAATGGTGTAATTCAGATATTCACCAAAAAAGGAAAACAGGGCCCCATGCGCATCGATGTCACCGCCCGCGTGAGCAGCGACCAGGTATTGAATATTGGCGATATCCATCAGCCCTATAATCATTCCTTTACGGTAGATGCCAACGGCGATATCCTCGATAACAATGGTGGATTGCTCACCCAAGACGCTCTGGGCTTATGGGGACAACCCAACTGGGAGAATGGACCCTCCGCACAGAACAACAAACCGTACAAAAACAATACGGCCTACCATGATCACCTCGGGCAGTTGTTCAAAAGCGTAAAGACTTCTAATTACTCATTATCATTAACGGGCGGTAAAGAAAATTCAGACTATGCTTTCACATTTTCAAAACTGAGACAGGAGTCCATCGTTCAGGGCGAACTTGATCGTAATAACTTCACTTCCAACATCGGTGTTGATATCGTGAAAAACCTGACGTTCCGCGCTATCACTCAGCTGATCTACACCAACAGCACGGTGAATCCATTCTATGTGACCAGCGCGCCGATCTCGTCTGCGATGTACACCTATCCGTTTGCCGATATGAAGTATAAAGACACAGATGGTAATTATACTTACAAATTTGGAGGTGCTGGCGCAAATAACAACAACCCGTTCTATTTCTTCCAATACCAGGATTATAGTACCAAAACAGTCGACATTATTCCGACAGCCAACCTGCATTATTCGGCAAATAAGATATTCGATCTTGACTATAAGCTCGGTTTGAATTATTCTATCACCAATCTGAGTCGTAACACACAGAATCAGGAGGCCAATGCCGCTTCGGCAGCTAATAACTTTTTTGTGGGTGAAGCCATCACCGGTGGATTCAACAGGTCGTCTACGACAACCTACAACATCAACTCGATTTTAACCGGTACGGCGAAATTGGATTTTGCTAAAGATCTCGGCATGAGTTTTCCCTTGGTTTCCACCACGCAAGCAACGTTTGATTGGAGAAAGAGCAGCTTCCACCGTGGTTATAATATCTTTACAGGATTGCCTTCATACTCTGATATCGATAATGTGAATGGCGCTCAGTCGTCATCCAACAGCACCACAGAATATGAAGATCTGTTTATTACCTTTGGATATCTCATCAACCAACGCTTCGAATACAAAGACATCGCCGGTATCTCGGGAGGTTTCCGGTCAGACTACAGTTCAACATACGGCGACGCAAAATCTCCTTTTACATTCCCCCGTGGTGATGGATTTGTTCGCTTGTCTAAATTCAATTTCTGGAACGGTGTGTCTGGACTGCTTCCTGAATTCAAGATCCGCGCTGCTTATGGCGAGGCAGGCATTCAGCCTGTGGGTTATTTGCTCGATGCTTCCCGCGATTTGGGCGGGCCGGTTCCTAACCACTACCTGCGCGTAACTACTTTGAAAACGGGTAACATCGATAATTCAGGCGTGTTGTTTAATAATCCCAGCGTAGCCAACCCGGGACTAAAGGTAGAGCGCACCAAAGAATTTGAATACGGCTTTGACTTCGGAATCAGTCCGGTCAAATCTGGCGCATGGTTTAATTTTATTACCGCCAGCGCTTCCATCTGGAAACGTGAAAGCAAAGATGTGGTATGGCAGCGTACTCAGCCGGTGTCAAATGGATCCGAAACGATCTGGGATAACTATATCGACATGGAGTCGAAGGGTGTTCAGTTCAGCCTCGACTTCGATATCTATTCCGGCGACAACTTCACCTGGGATTTGACCACCAACTTTGGAAAACAGAAGTCATGGCTCACCCGCACGACGGATCACAAAGACATTCCTCTGGTATGGGCCAGTGCGGCGACTTATACTTTGAAAGAAGGAGAGCAGTTGGGTACGATCTATGGCTACAAAGCACTCACCAGCATCGATCAAAAGGACGCTGATGGAAACTTTTACCTCGATCAGGCGCAAGCCGCAAACTATGAACTCGTAGATGGCCGGGTAGTGAATAAAGCGAATAAGCAAGTGCAGTTCACACCCGACAAATATCTATTGGGCAATACTACGCCTAAATTCAATATGTCGTTCATCAACAACTTTACTTATAAGAGCTTCCTCAACGTATCGTTACAGATCGACTGGGTAGCTGGTGCGAAAACTTACAATCAGACCAAAGAATGGATGTACTCCGAGGGCTTGCACAACGACTTCGACAACGCCGTTACCATCAACGGAGAATCCGGCGCATGGACGGCCTACTACAAGAGCTTCTATGATGCTTCGGAAAGTAACGGAACAAAAGATTATTTCCTGGAAAATTCTTCATTCGCCCGTTTGAGAAACCTGTCTGTTGCATTTGATTTCGCAAAATTCCTCAACATGAAGAAATTCTCGCGACTGCAACTGGTGCTTACCGGCAGAAACCTGTACACCATCACCGACTATTCCGGTATGGATCCCGAAGCCAGCCAAAACACTTCCGGCGGAGGAACAACCTCGGCGACACCCCAAGTGGCAACACAACGCGGACTTGACTACTGGTCATTCCCGAACTTTAAGTCATATCAGGTTGGTTTGAACATTTCCTTTAATTGATTTTTAATATGAAAAAGAAAATATTTTACCTCATTGCTTGTTTAACGCTGCTGTCCGTACAGGCATGTAAAGACGAGCTGGCCGAAGTAACCAACAAGAACGAGCCTACAGATATAGCGCTGGGAACAGAAGCCGGCTTGATAGCCTATGCCAAGGGGGGCGCTTACCTCAACGGTATTGGCAATTATTATGCGTCGGTAGATGACCAGCTGGGCGCAAGAGCCGGTCGTAACCTGGGTTTTCTGACAAACCAGATCTTTGGATTGCACGAAGCCATGGGAGATGTAATTTATATTCCCTGGGGCAATCAAAGTTATCGCTTCGCCAACAACCCGACAGACATTACGCTGGATAATAACACAGTTGTGCCGATGCCCATCGGCATATCGCAGCCGTACGAACTTCGCTTGCGAAATGACAGAGCCTACGGCCAGGCCAACACATTTCTGATGGAATGGACGCAGATGTATTTCTTGAACAACGCGATGAACGTGTTGTTGTCTAAGATCGACGGCGCCACTTACACCGGCGACGCAGATGCGAAAAAGAAAACATTGAAGGCGTGGGCACATTGGTGGAAGGGCTATGCTTATTCGAGAATCGGATCGATGTACATCGCCGGGGTAATCACCGATGAGCCCAACAAGACCAACAACAACTTTGTTACCAACGCTGATATTATCAACGAAGCTAACGAGAACTTCGACGCTGCCAAGACATTTCTCGACGGTATCGCCAATGCCGCTACCTATCAGCAAATTTTAGGAGCGCTGATACCGGCCGCATTTCAGACCGGAAAAGGCGGCGTTCCGACAACACAAGCGTGGATCAGGAATATGAATACCATGAAAGCGCGGAATTTATTGGTGAATAAAAGAGTAGCCAACATGAATGCAGCCGATTGGGTCACACTGCAAAATCTAACTAACAGCGGCATTCAACAAAATGATCCTGTGTTTGTGGTGAAGACTGTAGAGAACTTTAGCAACTCGGTGATCGACCCCAACTTTGGAAACGTCGCATCTTACACCGCTACGGAATCAGGTCAGACATTTTTTGTAAGCGAAAGACTTATGCAGGATTTTAGGCCTGGCGACGACCGGGCGGCAAACAACTTCGAACTGCTTACTTCGCCTGAAGTAAACAAAAGAGGTCGTGGCTTGGGATTCGGCACCAGATGGTATCTCGTTGACGGCGGAAAAGGTGTTGGTAATGCCTTGACTTATGTTCATACCGATGGCTACGGAGTAGATGATACCTACATTGCAGGTTCGTTTGAAGAGAACGAATTGATGAGAGCGGAGGTGATGATCCAGACCGGCAACATCTCCGGAGGCACTGCCATCATTGACGCCATACGTACCAATCAAGGTGCGAACCTGGCAGCGATCGGGGCTGTAACTAAAACACAAGCGCTGGAAGAACTTCGCAGTGAGCGCAGAATAGCGCTGCTTTTCCGCGGTATGGCATTCTACGATGCCCGCCGCATGGGAATCATTGATGACAAGAGCAAAGGTGGTGGAAGAAGTGGATGTGTGGTGCTCTCGAAAGACGGAACCCTGACGGTTGTTAACACCAATGCCTTTATCAACTATAACTACCTCAGTTATTTTGATGTGCCGCAGAATGAATTGGAATTCAATTCACCCGCATTGGGAAGTTCACCTGTCGTAGGACCGGAATAATCTTCAGAATCACTGTTGGGATGCAATATTTTGCGTCCCAACAGTGATTTTAATCTCTATAATTTAAAGCAGGTTTACGATCGCCGATCAGCGCCTCATATTGAAAAGAATCTCCACGCCGTTTTTTTAATTCCTTCCACGCTTCTCCAATGACCGCCGGACTGTTGTATAAATCGATCGCCGTTAACGCAAGGGTTTTTGCAGCCATCATCATTCCTTTATAGCCGATGCTCATGCCACCCGCAGCTACGGCCTGCCAACTGTGCGCGGCAGTTCCCGGTACCCATGTTGCCGTCGATAGCCCCGTTGTGGGTACTACCCAACTCACATCGGCAACGTCGGTAGACCCAATACCGTCTTCTATTTTGAAGGGTTCAATTTCCCTGGTGCTTTCAAGTTTGGGGGCGTTTGTGAAAGTCTTTTGTATTTTCTCGGCGAATTCTTTTTCCTGCTCCGTGTAAGTGTAGCCTCCCACGACCCGGAGGTTGCTGTCCATCAATTTTCCCAAAACTTCGTTGGGCATCATGTTGTATACTCCGCCAATAATTTCAAATTCCATTCGAGTATCCGTGCCGAGCGCAGCACCTTGTGCCGCTTTTACCAGTCGCTCCCAGATGGCTTTCACCTCTTCACGTTGCGGATGCCGCACATAATAATATACTTCGGCAAAAGCGGGAACAACGTTGGGCGCCTCGCCGCCGCGCGTGATTACATAATGAATCCGCGTTTCTTCAGGAAGGTGTTCTCGCATCATGTTCACCATCATATCCATAGCCTCCACAGCATCGAGTGCCGAACGACCACGCTCAGGCGAGGCTGCCGCATGAGACGCCACACCATAAAATCTGAATTTTCCGGTTTTGTTGGCCAGGGTCCCACCTGTCCGTGCAGAGTTCACCGGTGACGGGTGCCAGTGTAATACAATATCCACGTCATTAAAAAGTCCGCCTCGGACCATGTACACTTTGCCTGAGCCACCTTCTTCCGCAGGCGTTCCGTAGAAACGAACGGTTCCTGATTTTTTATTTTGAGCGAGCCAGTTCTTCACGGCGATCGAAGCAGCAGCGGAGGCCACGCCGAATAAATGATGCCCGCACGCATGCCCGGCGGACTTTCCCTCAATAACTTTTTTCTCGGGAACGGCATCTTGCGATAAACCTGGCAAGGCATCGAACTCACCGAGGATGCCGATCACGGGTTTACCGTCTCCGTAGGTTGCAACGAAAGCCGTGGGCATACCGGCAACATTTTTTTCAACCTTGAAACCGGCTTGGATCAGCATGTCCTGAAGTAGTGCCGAACTTTGATCTTCGTGAAAACCAACCTCAGCGTGTTCCCAGATCTTGCGGGCGATGTTTGAATATTGATCGTAACTCGCGTCGATCGACTTTATTGCCGATTGTTTTGCGTTTTGGGCGGGTAACACAAAGACAGTCACAGAGAAGGCAGCCAGGAGCAATATTTTTTTCATGAGTTTTAGCTTTTTGCTAAAATAATCATTGTTCAAAAGCCGCGCATGGAATATATAATATGGTTGATATAAATCGTGCGCAGGCTGCATAATAGTCCATAAAATCTGCGGCGATATTGAAATAAGTGGAGCCTATCCGTTTTCTTTGCGGGATGCAATTACGTAATGATCTTCTTTTACGGGCCGCCAAAGGCGAGAAAACAGAAAGAACACCCGTGTGGCTCATGCGCCAGGCCGGAAGAATTCTTCCGGAATACAGAAAAGTGCGAGAGACAGCCAAAGATTTTAAGACCCTGGTAAAAACCCCCGAACTGGCCACAGAAGTTACTATTCAACCCGTAAACATTTTAAATGTAGACGCCGCTATCATTTTCTCCGATATACTGGTGATTCCCGAAGCCATGGGTTTAAATTATGAGATGGAAGAGAGACGTGGACCGGTTTTTCCAAAAAAGATCAGCACACCTGCCGACCTGAATGGCCTTCATGTAGCGCAGGCCGACGAATTGCAATATGTACTCGACGCCATCCGCCTCACGAAAAAAGAATTGAATGGAAATGTGCCGTTGATCGGATTTGCCGGTGCTCCGTGGACGATCTTCTCTTATATGATCGAAGGAAAAGGCAGCAAAACTTTCAGCGACGCCAAAAAGATGTTGTACACGCAACCCGCGTTTTCACATCAGCTGCTGGAGATGATCACCCAGAGCACCATCAATTACCTGAAAGCCCAGATCAAAGCAGGCGCCGATATCATTCAAATATTTGATTCGTGGGCGGGCATTCTTGGTCCTGATCAATACCGCGAGTTCTCACTGGCCTACATTTCGAAGATCTGCGACGCCATTAACGAAGTGCCCAAAATAGTTTTTGCCAAAGGCGCGTTCTTCGCGCGCGAAGAAATGAACAAGCTATCGTGCGATGTCGTGGGCTTGGATTGGAACATGGGTATCGCCGAATCGCGTAAACTTTTACCCAATAAAGTGTTGCAAGGAAATCTCGACCCCTGCGCCCTGTATGGATCTTTGGCCGACGTAACACGGGAAACGAAAAAAATGCTTCAGGCGTTTGGACCTGGCAAGCATATTGCAAACTTAGGTCACGGACTCTATCCGGACACTGAAGTAGATAAAGTGAAGTGCTTTATCGAAACCATCAAAACGAGTAAGAACTAATTCCCATGCGTGCAGGCAGTATCATCGGGATCCTGATCTTTTGCTGTGTGAATGTGTACGCACAAGAAAAAGATATACATGAAACAGACAAAGTACTGCCCGCAGAAAAGGTAGTTCTGCTGATTCCAGATAAAATAAGAGGTTTCGAGCAAACCAGAGATACGCGAAGCTCACTCATCCAGATGGGAACCCTCCGATATTCGATGTGTGAAAAAACCTTCACGAAAGGTGTCGGAAGATCGATCAAAATCTTGCTGTTCGATTACAAAGAAGCGCCCATCATGTACACACAGGCCACACGGCGGTGGAATAATTTTAACCCCATAGAGAACGACTCGATCATCATTGACAAGATACTCATGGCCAACTGCGCGGGATGGGAAGCCTATAACAAAGAACTAAAAAACTCACAGGTGTTTCTCGGCGTGTGCGACAGATTTTTTCTTCAGCTCACCGGGCAGAACATAGACCTCGAAGTGCTGAAAGAGGTGATCCAAAGTTTTGAATTCGATAAGTTCCCCAAATAACGTTTCAGATTTTCAAATTCTCGGGTTTCACCCGGTCTAAGGAGGAATGACGAATAAATTCGGATGTCGGCTTTGGTCCTGGATAGATAGGCAACAGTGCAATATTTACTCAATGCCTTGTCTTTTTGCCATGACCATTGTCTAATGACTAATACCCATTTAATATCTATTCCGTACGAAGCGATTTTATCGGATTAACGATGGCAGCTTTAACAGATTGATAACTCACCGTGATCCAGGAAATCAACAAGGCAGAAGCACCTGCCAATAAGAAAACTCCCACGCCCATTTGTATACGATACGCGAAGCCTTGCAACCAGGTGTCCATGATGTACCAGGCCAACGGAACGGCCAACACGAAGGCAATCAGTATGAGTTTGGTAAAATCTTTTGAGAGCAGGAACACGACGCTTCCCACCGAAGCGCCCATTACTTTTCGTATGCCGATCTCTTTGGTTCGCAAACTTGCAGTATAAGCTGCCAGTCCGAAGAGTCCAACACAAGCGATGATGATGGCTAAGCCTGAGAACACGCCGAATATTTCACCCGAACGTTTTTCGGTTTCGTATTGCGATTTAAGGTTCTGATCGAGGAAAGTATACTTGAAAGGTTGTTCTGGAGCCAGCTCTTTCCATTTGCGCTCGACGTCGGCAATAACGCTGGCCAGGTTTTTTCCTTTCACGCGGGCGTAAGCATA
>JBMOKS010000252.1:0-22554 GCA_049324355.1 Bacteroidota bacterium | reverse complement strand
GAATCAATTCACTGTAGAAAACACTCAGGCCTGCGAATATATTAAGCTCTATTTAAGGGCTAATAGTGGCAATTGCTACATCAAACCCAGCCAAAACTCAGAAATTCTTAATGTTTTCAGCAATCAGGACGAATCGTCTTATTCCCACAACTACAGAAAAGAAACAAAAGGAAAGACCTGTGAGGTCTACCTGAACCTGGAAGAAGCTCACGCTGAAGGCATCGGCCAGACTATTTCCACGCGCATGTTCGGCAGCGACGAAAAGGAAGCCTCCAACAAGCTCTGGAAAATGTACCTGACCGACTCCAAACCCTATGCCCTGGAGCTGGAATATGGCATCGGAAATGCGAATGTAGACCTTTCCGGACTTGCCATTAAAAAACTAAAGATCAATACCGGCAGTGCCGACGTCAATGTGGGCTACTCAACGCAGGAAAACCAGGTGGATATGGATACCTTCCTTGTCAAGGTCGACCTGGGCTCGCTTAACGTAAGGAATCTGAATCTTTCCCGTACTCGCTATATGATCGCCGATGTCGGGTTTGGCAACATGATGCTCGACTTTAGCAGCATACCACTGGTGAGCAACAAGATAAAAGGAAGTGTTGGCGCCGGCAATCTGATCATCATTCTGCCACCCCGGGAAACTCCGGTGATGGTCAAGATCCACGATTCGTGGCTGTGCAGTGTAAAAATGCCCCATGGCTTGAAAAAGATTGGTGAAAATGTCTTCGCCAATTCCGCTTACTCCAAAGACGCAAAAAACGCACTCACCTTCGATCTGGACGTTTCTATGGGTAATATCGTTTTCAAAGAGGCGCCCATCAAGCGTTAATCCACAGCCTTCACGATCAGGCAACTCAACATCAAAAAAATTATCCTTGTAATTTCAGGCTAGGTTCTGACACTAATTAACTGTCCAAAAAAACATAACCTAGTGGAAGCATTAATCGCGAAAGGCATCACCAAGCGTTACACCAACCATCTGGCGCTTGACGATGTCACCATCACCATTCCCGAAAAGTCGATCTTCGGCTTATTGGGACCTAACGGAGCAGGAAAAACAACCTTCATCCGCATCATCAATCAAATCATTAATTCCGACAGTGGCGAGATCTCCATTTTTGGAGAAAAGCTTCATGAGAAACACATTGGCACTATCGGATATTTGCCGGAAGAACGCGGATTGTATAAGAAACTGAAAGTAGGCGAACAACTCATCTATCTCGCCCAACTCAAAGGCCTCAGCCGCCAGGAAGCCACCGAGAAGAGCAAAAAATGGATCAAGAAGTTCGAAGTCACCGACTGGTGGAACAAGAAAGTGGAGGACCTTAGCAAGGGTATGGCCCAGAAAGTACAATTCATCAGTACAGTGATGCATGAACCCAAACTGATCATCCTGGACGAGCCTTTCTCGGGCTTCGATCCGGTGAACGCTCAACTTATCACAGACGAAATTCTGGAGCTCAAAGAAAAGGGCAGCACCATCATTTTTTCAACGCACCGTATGGAAACCGTAGAGGATCTGTGCGATCACATTGCCCTTATCGATAAATCAAAGAAAATACTGGAAGGCTCCAAGAAGCAGGTCAAAGAAAAATTCCGCTCGAATACATTCATTGTAGAACACAATGGCGACCTGACACTGACATCCGATCAGTATGAACTTGTTGAACAAAAGAATCTCGAAGACACTTTTTATCGGTCGATCGTAAGGATGAAAAATCCCGGCAGCCCCAATCAGCTGATCGTTGACCTCACCAAAGTGACAGAAGTGCACAGTTTCGTGGAGAAAGTGCCCACCATGAGTGAAATTTTTATTACCCTAGTGAAAGGACAAAGTCATGAATAAAACCTGGTTAGTTTTCAAACGCGAGTATTTGAACCGCGTGCAGAAAAAATCTTTTTTGATCGCTACGATATTAGTACCGATGATCTTCCCTGCCATTATCGCCATCATGGTCTATATTTTCATGGAGCAGGAGAAAAACGCCGGCAAAACCAAAGTCGAAGTGCTGGATAAAAGCGGAAAGATGCAGCTGGAGGATACCGATCGTTATGATTTCACCACCGTTACAGGCGACCTTCAGCAGGCTAAAGAAGCATTCAAGGCCTCTGATGACTTTGCTCTTTTGTACATCCCCGAATTTGAACTTTCAAAACCCGAAGGACTCACGCTTTACGCCAAAGAAAATCCAAGCATCCGCAAGATCGATGACCTCGAGGGCATGCTGGAGACTCACGTACATGATCTGAAGCTTCAACAATTTAATATTGACAAAGAGACACTGAAAAGCCTGAAGACCAACATTGACCTGAACAGCATCAACGTGGGCGAAGAGGGTGTTGAAAAGAAGAGCAATACGCAAGCGCTCTATGTGCTTGGATTTGTGTTGGGCATTCTCATTTACATGTTCGTGCTTATCTATGGTATGCAGATCATGTTGGGTGTGATCGAAGAAAAAACCAGCAAGATCATTGAGGTTATCGTTTCTTCAGTGCGGCCATTCCAGCTGATGTTAGGCAAGATTCTGGGAATCGCTGCCGTTGGCCTTACACAATTCGCGATCTGGGTGATTCTGATCTCCGTGCTCTCGATGGGAACCTTGAGTTTGTTTGGCGTGAAGATGCCTCAGCAACAGGCTATGGAACAAATGACCAAGCAGATGAACCATGATCCGGAAGTGGCAATGGCGATGCAAGAAGGAAATCCGATCAATAAATTTTTCGACATCGTAGAAGAGATCCCGGTGGCCTCTATAGTGTTCAACTTTGCATTTTATTTTCTGGGTGGATACCTGTTGTACGGGGCGTTATTCGCAGCGGTAGGTTCTGCCGTAGACTCACAGCAGGAAGCGCAGCAATTCAATTTCCCGATCATGCTTCCGCTGATCATTGCTTACTTTGGCTTGTTTATGTTCGTGCTTCCCGATCCCCATAGCCCGGCAAGTTTCTGGTTCTCGATCATACCCTTCACCTCGCCCGTAGCGATGGTCGGTCGACTGGCGTTTGATCCTCCGCTTTGGCAAATATTGCTTTCACAGGCATTGCTGATCGGTGGATTTATATTTACTACATGGATCGCCGCAAGGATTTACCGTGTAGGGATTTTGATGCACGGATCAAAAGTGAACTATAAAGTTCTGGCAAAGTGGTTTATGATGAAGAGTTGATCTTACGTGCCCTGAATCGATCATAAAATTCTCAGAAAAGCCGGGTGAGCAATCATCCGGTTTTTTATTTATTTTCATAGCGTATGGTGAAAAAGACCGTTATACCATCAACCGACTTTTATCAAAACAACCCCATGTTGAAGTGGATTGTGGTGGCCATTTCGTTTTTGATCAGTGTGGGCTCCATCTATTACACCAATGTTTTGGTAGACCAGTTAAAAAACAGGGAGCGTCAGCAGGTACAACTTTTTGCAAGAGCCATTGAGTATACGTTGAATGAAGACCTAAGCCACAATATTCTTTTTATTTCCGAAGAGATCATTTACAAGAACAATTCCATTCCAACGATTCTGGTGGATGAAAACAATACCGTTATCGATGTTCGCAACATTGACATCGACTCCACGCGTTCGAAAGAGTTTATCGACGGACAATTGCGACAAGAGTTAAAAGAAATGGCGTTGGCTTACGAACCCATTACTATTTCGTTAAAGGATCCAAACTCCAATGAAATATTCGGCGCTCAAAGACTTTATTATAAGAATTCTTTTTTGCTTACGCAGCTAATCGCCTATCCCTACATTCAGCTGCTTGTCATTGCTATTTTTGGTTTCATTAGCTACCTGGCGTTCAACTATTCTAAAGCTGCCGAACAAAACCGGGTGTGGGTTGGTCTGGCCAAGGAAACAGCCCATCAGCTGGGAACACCCATTTCGTCGCTTATGGCCTGGATTGAAGTATTGCGCGACGATCCTGATCTAAAGCAAAAAGGTATCGTAGAAGAACTTGAAAAAGATATCCGCAAGCTGCGTATTGTTACAGAACGTTTTTCGAGCATCGGCTCGGCGCCAGCGCTGCGAAAGGAGAATGTCGTATCGCTCATCAACAATGTTGTAACTTATTTAAGACCCCGGGTGTCGTCGAAAATCCGGATCGAGGTGTTCACCCTTTCCGAGAATATTTCGGCCATGGTGCATGCACCTTTGTTCGAATGGGTGATTGAAAACCTCTGTAAAAATGCAGTAGATGCTATGGGCAGCTCTGGCACCATTGCTATCAAGATCCTCCGCGGAAGCGAAGGCAAAGTATTTATCGATGTTTCTGATACCGGCAAGGGAATTCCCCGCTCAAAGATTGATACGGTATTCAAGGCCGGTTTTACTACAAAAAAACGCGGGTGGGGTCTAGGGCTCACCCTGGCAAAGCGAATTATTGACACCTACCACGATGGCAAGATCTTCGTAAAGTCGTCTGAAGAAAATCTGGGCACTACTTTTCGCATTGCCCTCAACTCGGCGTAAGGTACCGTCTGTATAAGACCCTGGGCCCTATTTTTAGCCTGTTTTCAACGTTTTGCTGATGCTTTAAGAACCTTGAATAATTCACTGTTGGCACTTTGTACTTCGTGCTTAATAGCCTACTTTTGCGGTCGATTTTCAGACCCTAATTTTCAAAACATATAACGATGGCAAATATTGGAAAGATCACCCAGGTAATTGGTCCGGTTGTAGACGTAGCCTTTGATGGCGAAGGATCAAAATTGCCTAACATCCTTGATTCTCTTGAAGTAACAAAAGCTGACGGCACCAAAGTAGTTTTGGAATGCCAGCAGCACCTTGGCGAAGACCGAGTTAGAACCATTTCCATGGAAGGAACTGAAGGGTTGGTTCGCGGAATGAAGGTGACGGACACCGGTTCACCCATTAAAATGCCAATCGGAGAAGATATCAAGGGCCGTCTTTTCAACGTAATTGGTGAAGCTATCGATGGCATCAAGCAGCCTAAGGGAACTTCTGCACTCCCTATTCACCGCTCTGCTCCTGCTTTTGAAGATCTTTCTACTTCTACCGAGGTCCTTTTCACCGGTATCAAGGTTATCGACCTGATCGAGCCTTATTCAAAGGGCGGTAAGATCGGACTTTTCGGTGGTGCCGGTGTGGGTAAGACGGTATTGATCCAGGAATTGATCAACAATATTGCCAAAGCATATTCAGGTCTTTCAGTATTCGCCGGCGTAGGTGAAAGAACACGTGAAGGTAATGACCTCCTCCGCGAAATGATCGAAGCCGGTATCGTAAACTACGGCGAAGAATTTATGAAATCACTGCACGCCGGTGGCTGGGATCTTTCTAAGGTTAGCGAAGAGCAACTGAAAGACTCTAAAGCGACCTTCGTGTTCGGACAGATGAACGAGCCTCCCGGAGCCCGTGCTCGCGTGGCCCTGTCGGGTCTTACTATTGCAGAATATTTCCGCGACGGTGATGGCAAAGGAAAAGGCCGCGATATTCTGTTCTTCATCGACAATATTTTCCGTTTTACACAGGCAGGTTCTGAAGTATCGGCGCTGTTAGGTCGTATGCCTTCAGCGGTAGGATACCAGCCTACGCTGGCAACCGAGATGGGCGCGATGCAAGAGCGTATTACTTCGACCAAGAACGGCTCAATCACTTCGGTGCAGGCCGTATACGTACCTGCCGACGACTTGACGGACCCTGCGCCTGCCACAACCTTCGCTCACTTGGATGCTACAACGGTATTGAGCCGTAAGATCTCCGAGCTTGGTATCTACCCTGCCGTTGATCCTTTGGATTCAACTTCGCGTATCTTACGTCCGGAGATCGTTGGTGAAGAGCACTACAACTGCGCACAGCGTGTTAAAAATATCCTGCAGCGCTACAAAGAATTACAAGATATCATCGCCATCCTTGGTATGGACGAATTGAGCGATGAAGACAAGCAGGTTGTACACCGCGCAAGACGTGTGCAGCGTTTCTTATCTCAGCCTTTCCACGTGGCTGAAGCCTTCACCGGCCTGAAGGGTGTGCTGGTTGATATCAAAGACACCATCAAAGGCTTCAACGCCATTATGGACGGTCAGTATGATCATCTGCCTGAAATGGCCTTCAACCTCGTAGGTAGTATCGAACAAGCTGCTGAAAAAGGTGAGAAGATGCTCGCCGAAGCAAGAGGATAAAAAACGTTCCATGTTCAAAGTTCCTGGCTCAAAATTGACAACGACTCCCAGGAATTTTGAACCTTGAACCTCGAACATAAAAAATTATGCATTTAGAAATATTAACACCTGAAAAAAAGGTCTTCGAAGGAAACGTCACCATCGTAACTTTTCCGGGAGCCGACGGTTCGTTCCAGGTTATGGATCATCACGCACCGCTCATCAGCTTGCTGCAAGAGGGTGTGGTGGAATATAAATCCAAAGATGCAACCCAAAGCATGAAGATCACCGGTGGCGTTGTTGAAGTGCTGAAGAACAAAGTGATCTTATTGGCCGACGGAATAGCCGCGTAGATTATACTCCTAAAGAACTAGAGAGAAAGCCGTTTCAAATTTCTGGAACGGCTTTTTTGTTTTTCAGCAACCAGGTTCCTTTGCAAGCTCCTTCGGCACGGTTAGTTTTGTGAAAATTTTTAAATACTCCATGAAAAAAGTTCCATTGCTCCTCATATTGACAACAATTTCATTAGCCTCATTTGCGCAGACTATTGTTCCTAAGTTAGGGCTCACACTATCACAAATGACCGATCCGAATGAAAGCTATTTTAACGTGAAATCCATAATTGGATTTAATGCCGGCGTTGGACTTCAATATGATTTCAATGAAACTTTCTCCATCCAGCCCGAGCTTCAATTCATACAAAAAGGTGTCAGACATGTGAACGAGTCAATCATGGATATTCCTGCAGGGCGCTATCTATACAGGGAGGATACGAAAATCACTATTCATTATCTGGAGCTTCCAGTGCTCGCAAAAATCTCATGGGGTTCTGGCAACACAAAGTTTTTTGTTAATGCCGGCCCCTCCATCGGCATCGGCCTGGGTGGCAGAATGAAGGTTGAAGTATTCTCTACGGACCCCTTTACATCTTTTACCTACAAATTTGAAAGCAAGGTGAAGTTCGACGACGATGCGCCCCGATTTGACGATAGTTTGAACTACGACAACCGCTTGGACTTCGGTTTACAATTCGGTGGCGGCGTTGTTATAGCAAAGAGCATAGTCATAGATATTCGGTACGGCCTTGGAGTATCAAAGGCCAACGACAAACAAGAATGGATTGAAAACGATGACGCTAAATGCAAGAATCGAGTATTCCAATTTACCGTGGGTATGCCAATTTCATTGAAGAAGAAATAGTACTTTGAATAAAGGAAGTTGGACGACTGAACAGCAGCTCAGTTAATACACCTAAAGTAGTACACGAAAGCCGTTTCATTTTTTTTGGACGGCTTTTTGTTTTTAATTTATCTCACCAATCATTCGCTACTGGCGAATAAGTTTAGCTTTACAGTTTGTATTTACATCGCAAGGCAATGAAAAATATCCTATTATCGCTCACACTAGCAGCTGGAACGCTCGTGGCCAGCGCTCAAACCATGATCATTCCAAAAGCGGGTTTGACACTTTCAAGCATTGTTTTTGCGAATGAACAGAAAATTAAACCCGGATTTAACGGTGGGCTGGCTGTTGTCTTCACACTAAACGAAGAACTCGCCATTCAGCCCGAAGTACAGTTCATTCAAAAAGGATGCAAAACAAGCACTGCTGAAGGTGATTCAAAATTAACCCTCAACTACCTTGACCTTCCTATCCTATTGAAAGCTTCGCTGGGCGCGGATCGCCTTAAATTTTTTGTGAATGCAGGACCATACGTTGGTATAGGTTTGGGCGGCAAGTCTACTGGCAAAGTCACAATTTCACATAACGGTGTCACTGAAGTAGTAGACGTTGAACTTAAAGTAAGGTTTTCTGGGAGGAATTCAGGAAGCGATGGCTCTGGTTTCAATCGTTTTGATTTCGGTTTACAGGTGGGAGGAGGTGCGGTCATCGCCAATAGCGTGTTGATTGATCTGCGATATGGCCTTGGACTTTCACCACTACTTGAAAAAAACGACGGCACGACCAGCGAATTCGCTAAAAATAAAAACAGTGTATTCCAATTCACAGTTGGCGTTCCAATTGTCCTAAAGAAAAAATAAAAGGCTGTCTCAAAAGGGCAGCCATTTATTTAGTCGTCATCTTATTGTCTAGAAAGCCACTTGATCAAAAACACTACGCCGATCACGATCGCAATAACACTCAATACCCAAAAAACAGTATTTACTCCACCCAGCAAGCTTAGGGTAACACCAACGGCGCCGAAGATAATAGCCATTTTTAGATCGTAGTCCATGGCTTTTACCGCGGCCGTCGAAGCGCCTTCATCGCCCGACTTTTTTGCCTTGATCAGTTTCTTCATTTCATCCTTCAGATTCTTTCTGAAGGTCTTGCGCTCGTCATTCGACATGGCTTTGAACTTCTCTACAAATGCTTGTTTGTCGATGACGGGTTCTTGGCGGTTTGCAGACACTTTGACTGAATTGGCAGTTGGCTGCACTTTGTCCGCATTGGCAACAAGACTTTTTTCTTCGATGAAAATGGGACTTACTTCGGTGCCCTGAGCTTTAGTAAGAGCAGTTTGTCCGAGTTCAGCTTGCTTCCTTCCGCTGTTATAATTGTAGTGATCGAAATAATACGCGTACTTGGGAGGTGAGCATGCCACCAACAGCACCATGGCGATAAGGGGTAATACCTGTGTTTTCATACAATTTTTGAGGTTATAGCTTGTGACGGAACAGAGAAAAAAACCGTTCCATCAAGCGCTTCTCAAACTGCCAGAAGAAGGCAAACTGACCAAACAGGAAGCCGTAGCCCAATAAAATGACGTTGTAAAGAGGTAATATAAAAATATAGTATAAGACAGTGGCTGTGGTGCTGTTTCCCTGATCGCCCGCCAACCACTGCAACAAAGGCTTTTTAATAAAAAGTACTGTAAATCCCGTGCAGGCAAAAACAACCAGTACAATAACCACCTGCCACACACTGGTGAGATTCCAGCGCTTCTTCAACTTTTCGATCCAGGATGAGTTTGACATTATCGCTTCGAGTAATTAAGAGTTTAACTTTAAAAAATATTTTTCCAGAAGCCTCGGTCAGGCGGAGGAGCTTCAAATGTAACCTTGTCCTTTTTTACCGGATGAACAAAGGTAAGTCGTTTGGCATGCAGGCAAATGCTTCCGTCATCATTGGGTTCCTCATATCCATATTTCACATCGCCTTTTATCGGGCACCCCATGCTGGCCAGCTGAACCCTGATCTGGTGAGGTCGGCCGGTAATGGGATTAACCTCTAAAAGCCAATGGTCCTTCACCTGGCTGATCACGCGATAACTCAGTTCTGATTTCAACGCCTTCGTGGTCTCGCGCGTGAAAGCCGTTGTTTTGTTTTTTTGTTCATCCTTTAAAAGCCAGTGTATCAAAGTGCCTTCCGGCTTGGAGGGTTTGTTCTTCACTACGGCCCAATATGTTTTTTGCGTTTCCTTTTCGCGAAAGAGTTCGTTCATACGTTCCAGCGCTTTAGATGTGCGGGCCAGCACCACAATACCACTTACCGGCCGGTCGAGACGATGCACTACGCCGAGAAAAACGGCGCCCGGCTTATGATATTTTGCCCTTATATAATTTTTACAAAGTTCAACCAACGGCACGTCGCCGGTTGCATCTCCCTGCACCAGAATGCCAGAAGCTTTGTTCACCACCAGCAAATGGTTGTCTTCATAAACGACTGTGAAAGGTGCTTGCATAAGATATAGAAACCAAACATCTGAAATTTTGGTATCTTTATAAAGACAATTTTCTTATGCAAACTGTGAAAATTGATAGAACTAAAAACTGGACTGTGGATGATTATCTTCTTTTGGGCGAGATGAACACACCATGCCAGCTTATCAACAGCGAACTAACTTTGAGCCCATCTCCAACCCCCTATCATCAACTGGTATCAGGCAATCTGTACGATCTTTTAAAAATTCAGGCGAAAAAAAATGACGGCATAGCTTTCTATGCGCCAGTCGATCTTTATATCGACAATAAAAATGTATTCCAGCCTGATCTCGTATACATCTCCAGTGAAAATAAAAACATTGTTACCGGAAGAGGTATTGAAGGTATTCCGGAACTCGTAGTAGAAATCATTTCACCCTCCAATGTTTTTACTGACAGAAATGTGAAAAAAGAAGTGTACCGAAAAATAGGCTTGAAAGAATTCTGGCTGGTCGATCCGGGTAACAAAACGCTGGAGATCTATCTGCCGAATCAGACCAATCCTGACATACCCCATCTTTACCTTGCCGAAGAAGGCATAGTAACCTCCACCATTCTCACAGAACTCAAATTTGACCTGAAAGATATTTTCCAGTGAATTAACCAAATTTCTTAATTCTCCCTTCATTTTTTGGATAGGCTAATGCGTGACAAAACAACGCAACAGGCTAAATAAATTTTTCTTCGAACAAAATTATACAGACCGACAATACAGCCGCCAAGTTAAATAGCACGTGCCTGGTAAACACTTTATTTTTATTTTTGTTCTCCTTAGATGGCTTAATCACATGATACGAATCTTTTTATCCTGTTTTTTACTTCCCTTTCTGTTTCTTCAATCCTGCAATACAAAAGAGAATGAGCGGCTCAGGGCAGAGAATGATTCCCTGAGACAAGAGCTTCAAACCCGATACTCGATGGTAAAGACTATGACCGAGATAAAGGGTTTGCTCGACTCGATCGATGAAAGTCGCAACGTGCTTCGGGTTCAAATGCACGAAGGAACGTCATTTGAAGATTTTACTTCACGGTTAACAGATATAAACCAATACGTTAAAAGATCAGTTGAGAAGATCCTCAATCTCGAAAACGCTCTAAAAACATCCGAGACAGAATCAGAAGCGTACGTAATGATGGTGGCTGCTTTGAAAGATGAACTCACCATAAGAACCGATGAGATCGACGGACTGATGGAAAAAGTAGAGAAGTATCAGGCAGAAAACAAGAATCTCGTTAAAACCGTGCAGTTGCAAGAATCGGAAATGGCAGATATGCACACTACCATCCAGATCAAACAGCAGGAATTGAATTTATTCAATGCCAAAATTGATGAGCTGGCCGAGAAATTTAAAATGAGCGAAGCAGAGGCCTTCTACACCCGAGGTCAGGCCGTTGAAGAAGCGGCCAAAAGAACAAAGCTGGCACCGAGGAAAAAACGCGAGACTCTAAAAGAAGCACTCGAGCTTTACAAAAGAGCCTATTCGCTGGGTAAGCAAGAAGCCAAAGTTCGCATCGATGCCCTTGAAGGCAGGATTTAATCCTTAAATTCAGAAGTAAAATGGAAGTTGATGTCGGGGAAATTATCCTGAACCATCTGCAACCACGCCTTCGATTCTGCCATAAACACTAGTTTATCTTCTTTGTCTAAGGCAATATGACGCTGCTTGGAATCAATGAACTCGCCGAGCTTCTTCGGATCTTTACTGCTGATCCAACACGCCTTATAAATATTCTGCGGAACAAATTGCACGGTCGCTCCATATTCGTTCTTCAATCTGAACTGAATTACTTCAAACTGAAGGGCACCAACCACACCAACGACTTTCCTTTTTCCCAGTTGATAAGTAAACAGCTGCGCTACACCTTCTTCCATCAACTGAAGAAGTCCTTTCTCCAATTGTTTAGTGCGCATGGCATCCATGTTCACTACCTCCTTAAAAATCTCAGGCGAAAAACTGGGGATACCTGTGTACAATACTTTCTCTCCCTCTGTTAACGAATCGCCGATCTTGAGATTTCCTGTATCGTAGATACCAACGATATCGCCGGGCCAGGCCTCGTCTACTGTTTCACGATCTTGCGCCATAAACGCGGTGGCATTTGAAAAACGTAAATTCTTTTCCTGGCGCACGTGATAATAATTGCTGCCGCGCTCAAATTTTCCGGAGCAAATCCTGACGAAAGCTATTCTGTTCCGATGTTTTGGATCCATGTTGGCGTGGATCTTAAAGACAAATCCGGTAAACTTATTTTCTGCGGGCGTTATCACCCGAACAGTGGTCTCACGTGGAATTGGCGGCGGGGCAATTCTGATAAAAGTATCGAGCAATTCTTTCACACCGAAATTGTTTACCGCGCTGCCGAAGAAGACCGGCGCAACTTGCCCCGCGAGATAATCTTCGATGTTAAAATCAGGATAAACGCCCTCAATCAATTCCACATCCGCGCGAAGTTGCTTGGCGTTGTTCTCGCCGACATAGTCATCTACGGATTGATCGTTGATGTCGCTAATCTCAATCCCTTCTTCCACTGTGATTTTACTGGGCGTAAAGAGATGCAGGCTTTTTTCGTAAAGACTGTAAACTCCCTTAAAAGTTTTTCCCATGCTGATGGGCCAGCTCAACGGTCGCACTTTGATGCGGAGCTTTTCTTCAATTTCGTCCAGCAGGTCAAACGGATCACGGCCCTCACGATCGAGCTTGTTGATGAAACAGATCACGGGTGTATTACGCATACGACATACTTCCATCAGTTTTTCGGTCTGTATCTCCACGCCCTTTACACAATCAATGACCATGATAACGCTGTCTACAGCGGTGAGGGTACGATAAGTGTCTTCGGCGAAATCCTGGTGGCCTGGCGTATCAAGCAAGTTGATCTTGACGTCCTTATAGTTGAATCCCATAACCGAGGTGGCGACCGAAATACCTCTTTGTTTCTCTATCTCCATCCAGTCGGAGCGTGCATGATCCTTAATCTTATTTGACTTCACGGCTCCAGCTTTCTGAATGGCTCCACCAAAAAGCAGGAGTTTCTCCGTCAGTGTTGTCTTTCCAGCATCCGGGTGACTGATAATGCCAAACGTTCGGCGCTTGGCTATTTCTTGTTCCAAACTCATAATTTCTACCTCGATATTTCCATTGGCCGCCGATAATGGTGGTCAATTGGTTCAAATTGGTCGCAAAAGTAGTAAAATGTAGACGCACGGCCCGTCTTGAGCGCAGGGTAAGTGTTAAATTCACGGCCTTAAACACAATTTTATGCAATACAGGAGATTCGGAAGAACAAACTGGGACGTGAGCGAAATTGGTTATGGCATGTGGGGATTGGCGGGCTGGACTGGAACTGATAATGAGGAAGTAGATCAGGCCCTGGAGCGTTCAGTGGAGCTAGGTTGCAATTTTTTTGACACTGCCTGGGGATACGGCGCTGGAAAAAGTGAGCAGATATTGGGAGAACTGATGACGCGACACGCCGCTAAGCGTCTTCACTTTGCCACCAAGATCCCCCCTAAGAATTTCAAATGGCCAAGCCGGCCCGAATACAAGCTTGAAGAATGTTTTCCGGCGTCACATATCGTCGAGTACACTGAGAAAAGCCTCAAAAATCTGGCGGTAGAGTGCATTGACCTTCAGCAATTCCATGTATGGGAGGATGGCTGGGCCAACCTCGATGAATGGAAAGAAGCGGTAATACAGCTAAAGACGGCAGGCAAAGTAAAACACTTTGGCATCAGCGTAAACCGATGGGAACCTGACAACGTGCTCAGCACCTTGAAGACCGGATTAATCGATGCTGTTCAGGTGATCTATAACATTTTTGACCAGGCACCTGAAAACAATCTGTTTCCTCTATGTCGCCAGCTCGACATTGGGGTGATCGCCCGGGTACCTTTCGACGAAGGATCTTTGACAGGGCTGCTTACTAAAGAAACTGTTTTTCCCAATAACGATTGGCGATCAACGTATTTCGTCCCTGAAAACCTGAAAGCAAGCGTCGATCGGGCCGACGCCTTGAAGCCATTGATACCGGCGGGCATGACCATGGCAGAGATGGCCCTTCGCTTTATTTTATGCAATGACGACGTGCACACCGTTATACCGGGCATGCGTAAGGTAAAAAACGTGGAAGCCAATACAGCTGCCAGCGACGGCAAGCGACTGAACGATATGCTCAGACTCAAGCTAAAAGATCATCGCTGGGACAGGACGCCCACCAAATGGTCCCAGTGAAAAAGTCGCTCCCGGTGCTGTCTAATTTTTTTTCTTTTGCTGCCCTGGGGCGTATGGTTTAGCTGACTTGCTACCTGTAGCTTTTTTTACCTGGCCCGGCGGTGGGCTTTTGGGTTTGGTGTTTACCAGCACAACCTTGGTACAAGAAGCCATAACCATCAGCACCAGCACGTAAACCAATAATTTTTTCATTGAGCTTAATTTTACGACAAATATATGGCGGCCCTAGGTCGTCAGGGTCTTTAGGTAAGATTATAGAATTATGAGCACATTTTAGCCTCAGGTTTGATTCTTCTTATGACATTGTGTCACTTTTTGGCGTAAAAAACCTGCTGGCATAGCCATTGTTCATGGGTTGAGAATCGAACTCATTGAACTAAAAAAGTAACAATATTATGGGAAAAATAATCGGAATTGATTTGGGTACTACCAACTCCTGCGTAGCTGTAATGGAGGGTAATGAGCCCGTTGTCATCCCGAACAGCGAAGGCAGGAGAACTACTCCCTCTGTCGTAGCTTTTCTGGATGAAGGTAAAGGCGAGCGTAAAGTAGGTGATCCCGCCAAACGCCAGGCTATTACCAACCCAAAAAATACCATCACATCCATCAAACGTTTCATGGGCAAGAAATATGATGATGTGACCAATGAAATGAAGATGGTTTCCTACCAGGTTGAGCGCGGCAACAACGATACCGTGCGCATCCGGATAGGCGATCGCCTCTACACACCTCAGGAAATTTCAGCTATGATCCTTCAAAAAATGAAGACAACCGCTGAAGACTATCTTGGTACGACTGTAAGTGAAGCCGTTATCACCGTTCCTGCCTATTTTAACGATGCCGAACGTCAGGCTACAAAAGAAGCTGGTCAGATCGCCGGCCTGGACGTAAGGCGCATCATCAACGAGCCAACTGCCGCTGCCCTGGCATATGGTCTTGACAAAAAGAACAAAGACATGAAGATCGCGGTGTACGACCTCGGTGGTGGTACCTTCGATATTTCTATACTGGAATTGGGAGAAGGCGTATTCGAGGTAAAATCTACCAATGGCGATGTGCACCTCGGTGGCGATGACTTTGACATGCGCATTATGAACTGGCTCGCTGATGAATTCAAAAAAGATGAGAACGTAGACCTTCGCAAAGATCCAATGGCGCTGCAACGTTTGAAAGAAGCCGCTGAAAAGGCGAAGATCGAATTGTCGAGCTCGCAGGAAACAGAGGTGAATCTTCCTTATATCACTTCTGTGGATGGCGTGCCCAAACACTTGGTTAAAAAATTAAGCCGCGCAAAATTTGAACAACTGGTTGACGATCTCGTACGCAGAACCCTTGAGCCTTGCCGCAAGGCCGTGGCGGACTCTGGAATTTCGTTATCGCAGATCGACGAAGTTATTCTGGTCGGTGGTTCGACCCGCATCCCGCGAATCCAGGAAGAAGTAGAAAAGTTCTTCGGCAAAAAACCTTCTAAGGGAGTAAACCCCGATGAAGTTGTGGCTGTGGGTGCGGCGATCCAGGGCGGTGTATTGACCGGTGAAGTAAAAGATGTGTTGTTACTCGATGTAACACCGCTGTCACTCGGCATCGAAACGTTGGGTGGCGTGTTCACGAAACTCATCGAATCCAATACTACCATCCCTTCGAAAAAATCTGAGACCTTCTCGACGGCTGCCGACAATCAACCTTCCGTGGAGATCCACGTTTTGCAGGGTGAAAGACCGATGGCTAAGGACAACCGCACGATCGGTAAATTCCACCTCGATGGAATTCCTCCGGCACCACGCGGCGTTCCGCAGATTGAAGTAACATTTGATATCGATGCCAACGGTATTCTTCACGTATCGGCCAAAGACAAAGGAACCGGCAAGGAGCAAAAGATCAGAATTGAAGCATCTTCTGGTTTGACAGACGAGGAAATCCAAAAAATGAAGCACGCGGCGCAAGCGCACGCAGAAGAAGACCGGAAGGCAAAAGAAAGAATTGAGAAGATCAATCAGGCCGATTCGCTGATCTTCCAGACTGAAAAGCAAATGAAGGAGTACGGAAGTAAACTTTCTGATGCTAACAAGTCGGCGATCAACAACGCTTTGGACAGTCTGAAAGGAGCACACAAGAATCAGGACTTGGCTGCTATCGATGCGGCGATGACTGCGCTGAACAATGCATGGCAGGCAGCTGCTACTGAGATGTATCAAGCCTCCGGCGGTGCTCAACCTGATGGTAATGCTAATGCCGGAACCGGCGGTGGTACTTCAGGTTCATCCGGAAGCAATGATGTTTCTGATGTGGAGTACGAAGAAGTAAATGACAATAAGAAGTAAGGATTCTTGCAGAATATCTCTTGAAAGACCGCTATTACCTGGCGGTCTTTTTGTTTTTATCGGTATTAGGATGGGTAAAAAAATCATAAAATGAACAAAACAAACGCCTATGTCAGCAACTAAATTGAGGAAGCAGCTCATAGATAAGATTCGAAAGACAGACAATGAGATTCTGCTTCAGGAAGTGAACAGGCTTCTTTCCATAGAAAGTGAGGATATCGAAATATATCGTCTCAACGCCGATCAAAAGAAAATAATTAAGGAGGCGGAAAAACAAATCAAAAATGGCCAATTTTTAACGAACGAGATCGCCAACAAAGAAATTGACGAATAGCTCGGCAAATAATCTGGTCTCTACGGGCACAGCGGGACAGAAAGGAAATTTTAGAATATTGGCAAAACAGAAACAAATCGAATATCTACGGCAAGAAATTAAACCAGCTTTTCAAAGAGGCCATCAGCATTATTAGTGATTACCCCAAAATAGGGAAGTCGACAGACCTGAAAAAAGTCAGGATAAAAATTGTCAAGGATTATTTTATCCTGTACAAAGGTCACCAAACTCCAAATCAGCATTCTGGCAATTTGGGATAGCCGTCAAGATCCAAGTCGACTATCTCAGGTTTTAAAATAATTACAGAAATAAGCCGATCATGGCCTTTCGTTTTTTTAATCATTCAGCTGAATATCTCGAAAAGAGTGTAGAGAATGCCAAGATTACAATACCTGATACCATCTGTTTATACCCCACAACTGAACATTTGTTCGTATAAATTTTCTCCTAACATCCTTTCCTATTTCTTTTTTATTATAGGTAGATAACTAAATTTGCCCGCTTCTAAAACCTTAAAATTATGCTGGTATTAAAATTCGGAGGAACTTCCGTCGGCAAACCCGAACGTATGAAGAAGATCGCAAACCTAGTCATGGCAACACCAGGTAAAAAGATCGTGGTACTTTCAGCATTATCGGGTACCACCAACGCGCTGGTGTCTATCGGCGATCACCTCACCGCAGGCCAGGCAGCCAAAGCTGAGGAAGAGATCGTTGCACTGGAAAATCACTACCACGCATTCATTAAGGACCTTTTCGATAGCGATGCATTCAAAGCCATCGGTCAGGAGATCGTTAGCCGCTACTTTATTCTGATACGATTGCTGGCAGCAGGCCAATTCGACACCAAAAGCTACCGCGAACTGCTGGCTCAGGGTGAATTGATCTCAACCGAGCTCTTTTACCAGCACCTGCAGGAAAGAAAGATCAGCTCGAGATTATTGCCTGCCCTCCATTTTATGTCTATTGACGAAAACGAGGAGCCAGAACTGGAAAAGATCTCCAAACGGCTCAAGCCCCTGGTAAGCTCGCTGAATTCCATCGAGATCATCATTACGCAGGGGTACATCTGCCGCAATCATCGCAATGAAATTGATAACCTCAAGCGTGGCGGAAGCGACTACACCGCATCTCTCGTGGGGGCGGCTATCCAGGCTGAAGAAATTCAGATCTGGACCGACATCGACGGCATGCATAACAACGACCCTCGCGTGGTGAAGAAAACTGTTCCGATCTCCGAACTCACGTTCGATGAAGCCTCCGAACTCGCCTACTTCGGCGCCAAGATATTGCATCCGTCTACGATCGTACCAGCGCAGAAATATAATGTTCCCGTACGACTAAAGAACACCATGGACGAAAAAGCTCCGGGCACCATTATCTTCAGCAAAGAGACCACCGGAACTTTCAAAGCCATTGCCGCCAAAGACGGCATCACTGCTATCAAGATCAAATCGTCGCGCATGCTGATGGCCTACGGATTTTTGCGCCGTGTATTCGAGGTGTTTGAAAACCACAAAACGCCGATCGACATGATCGCCACCTCTGAAGTGGCTGTATCATTGACCATCGATAACAACTCGCAACTTGAATCGATTGAAGCAGAATTGAAGAAGTTTGGCTCCATTGAAGTTGACAAAGACCAGGCCATCATCTGTATCGTTGGTAACCGCATCATGGACCAGAGCGGCATACTCACCAAAGTTTTTGCGGCTTTATCGCAGATACCGGTGCGCATGGTTTCCTGCGGCGGAAGTGCCAATAACGTTTCTATACTGGTAGACAAACAATACAAAGAAAAAACACTCAACCTCCTGAATGAGGGATTGTTTGGCCTGAAATAAGGATAGCTACCTAAGTTGCATAACCGAGAGAAGCGGGAAGCGGTATTTTTATCCTCCCACCCCTTCGTTCTTTTCTGGCTTTCACTAACTTTCTGCAATGGAGTTAGTCATCATTATCGTTTTTATTGTCGGATATGTGCTCATTGCTTTGGAGCATCCCATACGGATTAATAAAACTGCCTCAGCCCTGCTGACCGGCGTTCTGTGCTGGACACTGTTTATTCTTTCATCACCTTCCGATGCGCTATTGAACAGCCAACATTTTCAACATTATTCCGGTCAGCTGAAAGCAGAGTGGGGAGAATCAAGATTTTCTGCCCTGAGCAGTACGGAAATATTCCATGAATTCGTCATTTCGTCATTGGGCCACCATTTGGGGCAAATCGCCGAAATACTGTTCTTTTTAATGGGAGCCATGACCATCGTGGAGTTGATTGATGCCCATCACGGCTTTCGATTCATTACCGACAAGATCAGGACTAAGAGTTCAAGGAGTTTGTTATGGATCATCTGTTGGGTTACTTTCTTCCTCTCTGCCATTCTCGATAACCTCACCACCACCATCGTGATGGTGTCTCTCATTCGAAAACTTGTTCCCGACAAAAAGATACGCCTGCTGTTCATTGGCATGATTGTGATCGCGGCCAACGCCGGGGGTGCATGGACGCCCATGGGCGACGTAACAACAACCATGTTGTGGATCGGTGGTCAGATCACGTCCCTCAACATTATCAAAGCCCTGTTGCTACCGAGTATAGTGTGCATGATCATGCCTCTCATTTACCTGAGCTTCAGATTAAAAGGCAAACTAGACTTTTATCCGGAGCATTTGCCCAAGCATCATACAGAGATGGTGAAGGGGGGAAAACTCATGCTTATCCTCGGGCTTTGCGTCATGTTGGGCGTGCCGGCATTTAAGGTCGTTACCCACCTGCCTCCTTATATCGGCATGATGATGGGATTGGGAGTGCTCTGGGTCGTTTCCGAGCTGATCCATCCGGAATTAGATGAGGCCTTAAAAAGGAACTATACCGCCGCCGGAGCACTATCGCGTATTGACGTGCCCAGCATTTTATTCTTCCTGGGCATTCTGCTGGCCGTTGGATCACTGGAGACCATGCTCGTGTTGCATCAACTCCAAGATTATCTAGGTGCGACAATTGGCAATCACACTGTGATCATAACGCTGATAGGAATTTTTTCCGCTATTGTTGATAACGTACCCCTTGTTGCCGCCAGCATGGGCATGTACGACCTCAATGTATTTCCCACCGATCATTTCATTTGGGAATACCTCGCCTATTGTGCCGGCACCGGTGGCAGCATTCTCATTATCGGCTCGGCCGCAGGTGTGGCAGCCATGGGGATGGAAAAAATTGACTTCATCTGGTATCTTAAGAAAATCAGCCTGCTCGCCTTATTGGGGTATCTCGGCGGCGCAGCAACCTATCTATTAATGCAGGGTTTTTGACTTCAAACGTTGGGTAAAAATAGTATAGAAAAATGCAGCTAAATGATCAGCTTGACAATAAGCCAAAGGGAAAAGTTAAACGCTATGAAGATTATTATCTCACCGAACGCAAAGGACAGTGGGTACCAAATGAGTTCGCCGGCAAGACAACATGTGAGTTTGATGCCAACGACTTAATCACCTGCAAGAAAGACATACATGCCTCGAGCGGGATTATTGAAAGTGAAACATTGTATAAATACAATGACAAAATTCTTGTCCAAGAGGCATTGAAATCAAAATGGGGTGAATCAATAAAAAACTACTACTGTAATCAGCACTCCAAACTGATAAAAACAGAAATAATCAACTCATCGAATGACAGCTTTAATACTCTCTATGAGTACGACGACCAAGATATTCTGATAAAATCAGTTACGGAATTCAACGGCAGAAAAGACATATATGAATATAGACATTCAAAACAAGGTGAGTTATTGGTGGTTGAAACCTTGATCAACGGAATTCGACATAATACTGAGTATAAAAATGATCAGAACAAAATCATCAAACGAATAAATCGAGACAACGAAGTAATTGAATATTTTTTTAACTCAGACGGGATCCTATTGGCTGAGATCAGAGGAGATTATACAAGAGAATTCGAATACAACAACGATGGTCTTCCTATAAAATTTATCGGCTATTCAAAGTCAGAAAATAATTCAGACGACTTCACTATTGAATATTACGATTTCATGGTAGATCTTTATGACAACTGGGTAGAAGTGAAGTGTTACACCGAGAATAGTTATTTTTCTAAACATCTCAAAACCATTAGAAAAAGGATAATAAATTATTTTTAAGAGACAATTTTCCAGACATGCAGCATTCCTTAATCTAAAACGCCGAGCCGGCGCTCAGTGCATGATCAAACAAGTTGCTTCAATGCAATCTCAAAAGACGTTTGTGCAATGCCCGTTTTCTTTTGGTTGATGGCATGTGACTTTACCATAGCACTTCTGATGATCTGAGAAATGTCGTTGAAGATGGAAGCATCATCCATTTTCACTTCGTTTTCCATGAAGTATGCAAATACCCGCGCCATACCACAATTGGCAATGAAGTCGGGGATCACTGAAAATTTCTGATCGGCATATAAACCAGTTGGTCCGAAAAATATTTCCGGATCGGCAAACGGTACGTTAGCGCCACATGAAAATACTTCCAGGTTGGAAGCCATCATTCTGTCAACCTGCTCGCGTGTAATGAGTCTGGAAGCAGCGGCAGGAATGAAGATCTCAAAATCAAGATCCCATATCTTTTGGTTGACTATGTCGAACGGAAGCAGATCGTTAGATACAAGTTTATTGCCGATCCTGTTGACAACAAGGTCACGTACCTCTTCGAATGAATATCCTTTTTGATTAATGAGCCCACCTTCGTGGCTCACGATACCGACTACTTTCACGCCCATCTGCGCGAGATAAAACCCAGCTGCCGCGCCAACATTTCCCCATCCTTGTACCACTACACGCTTGCCTTCCAGATTCCCGCCCCACAATTCATAATAATGTTTAACGGCCTGCGCCACACCATAGCCAGTACACATATCGGCCACCGTGTATTTTTTCTTCACTGATGGTGAAAAACGTTCATCCTCGATGACTTTCACCACACCTTGACGCAACTGCCCGATTCGATTTACTTTTTGCGCTTCGGTGGGTTTATAATGTCCTGTGAAAACACCCTCCTGCGGGTGCCAAATGCCAACATCCTCGGTGATGGGAATTACCTCATGGATTTCATCAACATTTAAATCACCTCCAGTACCATAATAGTATTTCAATAGGGGCATTACAGCAGCATACCAGCGTTGAAGCACACCAGCTTTGCGCGGATCATTGGGATCAAAATTAATTCCCGACTTCGCGCCTCCGATCGGAGGACCTGAAACCGTGAACTTCACTTCCATGGTCTTAGCAAGCGATTCAACTTCACGTTTGTCGAGCCCCTTCCGCATCCGAGTGCCTCCACCCGCCGCGCCACCGCGCAGCGAATTGATCACCACCCAGCCTTCGGCCTCGGTCTCAGAATCCTTCCATTCAAATACTACTTCTGGTCGCTTAGTTTCAAATTTTTGGAGAAGTTCTTTCATGAGTTTAAAGGGTGAAGTTTAAAGCAGAATGCTCAAAGGTATTGCCTCGCTTTTCCCAGTGACCAGCGACTATTGACCAATGACCAGAAAACGGCTGCAAAGATGTAGAAGAGTTAGAAACCAACCAAGGGAAATTACAAATGACAATTGATGACTGATCCGTGATGGGCCCATCGGTTTTCCTTATGATTATTCACTAATGACCCATGATTATCCAGATCCATATTAGAAACCGACCAATAATCCACCACTATTGTCGGTTGAAGCACCGGTGACGCTTTTCAGGCAATTCACTTCGTCGCGCACACGCAGTACGCCCAGGAATGCAAATACAAGAGCTTCTTTGAATTTAACGATCTCTTCATCGGGAATGATCAATGTCGCGT